>JAFSFN010000034.1 GCA_017435185.1 Clostridia bacterium
CTTTCGCAGGCAATATCGAGGTTGCAGGCTGGATAAAGACGGTCCGCAACAGCAAGAATGTCGGATTCATCGAACTGACTGACGGTTCATGTTTCAAAACTGTTCAGGTAGTGTTTGAACAGGGCATGATTGCGGATGAAACAGTTCGCAGCCTTTCAACAGGCTGTGCGATTTCGGTTAAGGGTGTGCTTGAACTGACACCCGATGCACCTCAGCCTTTTGAGATAAAGGCTGACGAAATTACGATAGAGGGCGAATGTGCATCTGACTATCCGCTCCAGAAAAAGCGTCATACGCTTGAATATCTGCGCACAATGCAGCATCTGCGTGTGAGAACGAATACTTTCCAGGCGACATTCCGTGTAAGAAATGTTGTTGCTCAGGCAATACATCGTTTCTTTGATGAAAAGGGCTTCCTTTATGTTCATACTCCCCTTATAACGGGAAGTGACTGTGAAGGTGCGGGCGAAATGTTCCGAGTAACAACTCTGGATCTTGACAACATACCCCGCAATGAAGACGGTGAAGTTGATTTCACAAAGGACTTCTTTGAAAAATCGGCAAATCTTTCCGTAAGCGGTCAGCTCTACGGAGAGGCTTTTGCTCTTGCTTTCAGAGATATATATACTTTCGGCCCCACATTCCGTGCCGAAAATTCGTTTACTGCACGTCATGCGGCAGAATTTTGGATGATAGAGCCCGAAATGGCTTTCTGTGATTTGGCGGGCGATATGGATATTGCGGAAGCAATGGTAAAATACATCATTAAGACTGTTATGGACCGCTGCAAGGATGAACTTGAGTTCTTCAATTCGTTCATAGATAAGGGGCTTATTGCAAGACTTGAAAATATAGTCTCGTCTGATTTTGCACGCATCACATACACAGAGGCGGTCGAGCTTCTGAAAAAGTCGGGCGAGGAGTTCAAGTATCCTGTCGAGTGGGGTATGGACCTTCAGACCGAGCATGAACGCTATATAACAGAGCAGATATATAAAAAGCCTGTTTTCGTAACAGATTATCCCAAGGACATAAAGGCGTTCTATATGCGTGTCAATGATGACGGAAAAACGGTTGCCGCAGCAGATTTGCTTGTTCCCGGCGTTGGCGAGATAATAGGCGGCAGTCAGCGTGAAGAACGTTATGATGTGCTAAAACAGCGCATTGAAGAACTGGGAATGGATGTTTCCTCGTATGATTGGTATATGGATCTGCGTCGCTACGGCGGAGTGAAGCATGCAGGCTTCGGTCTTGGCTTTGAACGCATGGTAATGTATGTTACCGGCATGGCAAATATCAGAGATGTGCTTCCATTCCCCAGGACCACGGCAAGCATGGAAATGTAAAAAGATTTTATAATCAGGCTGTTGAGAAATCGATGGCCTGATTTTATTTTAATTGCGCTACAAAAAAAGGTAATTAGTTTATTGTTGTAAAACTTTAAGTAATCGTAGCATAAGCGCATGAAACATGTTATAATCAGTGTGAGAAGTTTTGAACTTCCTGCAGGAGGAATAAATAAATGAAAAAAATAATCTGTACTACATTGGCTGTTGCGGTAATGGCTGCTTCATTCCCGACTATGGCAAATGCGGAGGTTAACAGAGAATATTTTGCTCAGACAAAGGAAATCGCTGTATCTGAGAATAAAAACAGCATATCAACACTTGCCTTGACCGATAATGTAATGACTCAAGGCTATTTCACTTATTATGTCGAAGACGGTGAAGGCGCAACCATTGTAAAATGCGATACTGCGGCATCTGGTACTGTCAAAGTTCCCGAAACTCTCGGCGGTGAGAAAGTTACCACCATCGGAACAAGTGCATTCTATGAATGTACGGCGATAACGGATATAGAACTTCCGTCATCGGTAACCACAATAAGCACAAGTGCGTTTGCCGGCTGCACTTCGCTTACGAATATGGAGCTTCCCGAGGGCATTGAAAAAATAGGCTACTATGCGTTTGACGGCTGCAGCGGCCTCAAAATGGTTGTCATACCCCAAAGTGTTTCAAGTATCGGTGAGAAGCCTTTCCGTGCATGTTCATCACTTGAAACTATAAATGTAAACTCGGCAAATGCTCAGTACAGCACAAAAAACGGTGTGCTTTACAACAAAAATGCCACAAAGATAATAGACTATCCTTCGGGCAAGACGGAAAATGAGTTTACTCTTCCGTCAACAGTCACAGAAATAGGCAACTATGCTTTTTACGGCAGTGAAAAACTTATAATATTGAACATTCCCGACAGCGTGACCAAAATCGGCGAGCAGGCAATAAGAGAATGTAAAAAACTCCAGACGGTCAATATGGGCTCAGGTGTAGCAACGCTGGGCAATACTGTTTTGTCTGCATGTCCGTCATTGATCACAATAAATGTTTCGGCAAATAACAGTACATATGCGTCCAAAGACGGTGCTTTATACAGCAAGGATATGAAAACACTTTATTGTGTTGGCGGCGGCATAAGCGGCACATTCAATATTCCCAATACAGTTGAGACCGTATTGGGAATGTCAATGGCTTCCTGCAAAAAGATAGCAGAGATTGCAGTGCCCGGCAGTGTGAGAACCATCGAAGCCAATGCGTTCCGTGACTGCGATTCGCTTACCGACATAACCGTTGATGCAAACAATAATTACTATTGCTCGGTTGACGGCGTTCTGTTCAACAACGCAAAAACAATTCTTATCTGCTTCCCGGGCGGCCTTAAAGGCGCATATGAAATCCCTGCAGGTACAGTGAGAGTTGAAAACTATGCTTTCTATTCAAATCACGGACTTACGAGCATTGACCTTCCCGTAACCGTAAAAGAAATAGGCAACTACGCTTTCATGGGTGCTGAAGCACTTCAGACAGCGTTCTTCTTCGGCCCTGTTCCGACCTCGTGCGGCGACAGAGCGTTTGAAAATACCGACCCGGGTTTTGCCATCTACTATATGCCTGAATACAGAAACAGCTGGGCAGAGGACGGCAGAGTGGTCTGGAACGGCTATCCCATATATGAGCTTACAAAAGTGGGCACTGACAGCAACGGATTTGAATTTTTGGTTGCCGACGGATATGCTCGCATAAAATCATATTCAGGAAGCGGCGGCTCGGTAACTATCCCTGCAAAAATAGAAGGTTATCCCGTATCGATGCTGTATGAAGGTCTTTTCACGGCAAGAGAGGATATCACAAATGTAACGATAGAAAACGGCATAACGACTATCCCGAGAGACACTTTCTTTGCTTGCACAGCACTTGAAGTGGTGGTCATACCCTCCACTGTAACGACCATAGGCGAGAATGCTTTCCGTGATTGTCGCTCACTTACGACGGCTACCTTGCCCGGAGGTCTTGTTGAAATACCGGCAGGTGCTTTTTGCGGCTGTTCAAGTCTTACAAGGGTAACTGTTCCGAGAACTGTTAAGAGCATAGGCAGCGAAGCGTTTTATGGCTGTAATATGCTCAGAACGGTGACCATAGGAGCGGCAACGGAAACTATCGGTGCATATGCGTTTGCTTCATGTCAGTCGCTTACCGAGGTCTCCATAGGCAGTGGTGTCAGCTCGTTGGGCAACGGCGCATTTGCGAAATGTCCCAACCTTGTTGAAGCAGGGTTTGATGCAATGCCGCCCGCACAGCTTGGTGAGGGGATATTTGCATATTCAAGCGACAATTTTGTTGTAAGTTGCTTTGAAGAGTATATGCAGTATTTTGATACGCTCGGTAACGGAACATGGTACGGATACAAACTTAAATTGCGTGACCGTGTTTATGAAGGCTTTGTTTATTATGAAAAAGAGGATTCCACAATAGGAATAAAGGGCTATCGAGGTGAAAACACGGCGCTTTCGGTACCTTCGGGCATAAACGGTGTGGCTGTTACAACTATAGACGCAGGTGCGTTTGAAAACCTGGAAGGCATAGTTTCCATAGTTATTCCCGATTCGGTTACGAGCATTGGCGCAAATGCGTTTGCTTACTGCACATCTCTTTATGAAGTTACTGTAGGCAAAGGCGTTACGGCAATAGGTGACCGAGCTTTTGACGGCTGTAATTCTCTGGCGGCTATATATGTCGCAGAAGGCAACAACAGCTATTCATCGGACGGCGGCGCACTTTATGACGCAAGCAAGACAAAACTTATCTTGTTCCCCGATGCTTATACGGGCAATTTCGTTGTTCCGTCAAGCGTTAAAACTATTGCGCCTTATGCCTTTGATAATTGCACAAAGCTAACATTTGTCAAACTTCCCGAAGGCCTTATGTCGATAGGCGAAAATGCTTTCAGCATGTGTACATCGCTAAGCGCCATAGTGATACCGTCAACCGTTACTGAACTGGGCAGTAACGCTTTCAGAAATTGCAGTAATCTCGAGGCGGCGTGCTTTAAGGGTGAGGCACCTGCTGAGTTTGGTGACGGAGTGTTTACGGGTGTTTCCGTAACATTTACGATACGCTATCTGTCAAACAATGCACAGTCATGGAAGAGCCAAGGCGGCATTTCGTATAAAGGCTATGATATAGCTGAATTCAGCGAATTCCCCGAGATCGTTTTGGCTGAGAACAGCACTTGCAAGATAAACGGTGCTTATCTTGTCAACATTCCGATAAAAACAATAGTTGTTGAGCTTTCATTGCTCGAGATGACTTCAAACGGTATTCGTGTTGTGAATACCGAGGGCGTTGCTCAAAGCGATTATTCAGTGATATGCACAGGCTATAGAGTTCAGCTTGTTCATTCGGGCGTGGTCGTTGATGAACTTTCCGCCGCAGTGGTTGGAGATATCAACGGTGACGGAAATATCTCATCTCGTGATATTGCGTTGATTCAGCGTTCGGTTTCGGGAGGCACAGTGCTTTCGGGTGCATATTTCAAGGCCGCCGATATAAGCGGTGACGGAAATGTAAACTCAAGAGATATAGCACTTTTGCAAAGACAGATACTTGGAATGTAAGATTTATCGGAGGACAAAAAAATGAAAAGATTCATTTCAATAATGATGACGGCGATTTTGATGTTTTGCCTTGCAGTTCCGACATTCGCAGCCAATCAGACAAAGATAAATGTCAGTGCATCATCAGCGCAGGCTGTACCGGGCGATGAGATAGAAATAACGATCGCTTTTGCTGCGCAGCCGGCTGATAATATAAGCGTAATGGAACTTGTGCTTCCTTTCGACACATCCGCATTTGAATATGTCGAAGGTTCTGCAAAACAGGTTTTGCCCAGTTTGACAGGAATGACGACAGGAGCGGCTGCTTACAGAGAAAGAAGCGGCGATATGTTCTGCAACTGGATAGATGTTCAGGCGGCTATTCCCGTATCAACAACGGACATTGTATCATTCAAGCTCAAAGTTACCGAATATGCGAAAAATACGGAATATACTTTTGATTTGTCTGATGAATGTTTCCTTACTGATGCAGATGACAACGACATCTTCTTTGATACTCAAGCGGCAAAAATAACCGTGAGCGGATCTCCCGAAACAAAGGTTGAGGAGACAAGCGATGCCCAGAACGGTACAAATAACAACACCACACTTCCTGCTGATTCAGAACAGACAACTCCCGAGGCAGAAGCCGATAAAGACTCCAAAGATGGCTTTGCTTGGGAAGTCATACTTATAATCGCTGCTATACTTGTGGCATGTGGTATAGTTGTCGTTTTTGCAAAAAAGGCAAGAGGTAAAAACAAATAATCGTCAATTATAAGGTCAATTAATGCACATTCACTCAAAACGACTACCTGATACTTGGGGAGGATATTGAATGAAAAAGATAATAAGCATAACACTTGCATTTATAATGATACTTGCGGCAGTACCTGCCGATGCGTTGAGTTATAAAACAATACATAATATAATTGCTTCAGTAAAGACCATGGAAAACGGAGAAACTCCGCCTGAAGAACAACAGCCGTCTGGAACTGCTGAACCGACAGTTCCCTCAACAGTCGAGCCTACGGCTGAAGAACCGACAGTACCGCCGACGACGGAAGAACCGACAGTTCCTCCAACAGAGGACCCGACAGTGCCTCCCACAGATGAGCCGACAGTGCCTCCGTTACAAGAGCCGACTCCGTCGCAGACTGTTGAACCCACGCCCACGGCAACTCCCACGCCCACGGTAACTCCTACACCTACGGCAACTCCTACACCTACACCAACTCCGACACCCGTTCCGACACCTACTCCGTTTTTGCAGCTTGTAAGCGGCAGTACATACACGGAGGACGGCTCCTATCTTAACGGTGTTAAGGCAGATACAAAGGCTGAGACAGTTATAGCTGCATTTGTTGCGGGAGATATACGCATTGTCGATAACACAGGTTCTGTGCTTAATAAATCCGCACTTGTCGGAACAGGAGCAAAGGTACAGCTCATGGACGGTGATGAGGTAATAGACAGCCTGACCGTAATAGTCATGGGCGATGCAAACGGCGACGGCAAGTTGGATACAAATGACACTGCGGCCATGCAGTCTCACTTGGAAAAACAAAGCATACTTACAGCAAATTTCTTTGCGGCGGCAAATATTGTTGCCGATGCGGATATTGACTCAAGAGATATACTTGCACTCCAGAGAATGATTGCATCGGTTAACGGTAATGTTTCAACAAACAGTGAAGCTAACAAAGTTAAGTTTGCTTTCTCGGCATCATCAGCATATCCCAACGATGAAATCGAAGTCACGGTGAGCGTTGCGGCTTCTTCCGATGCACTTCATGCATTTGAGATATATATAAATGCTTCAAATGATGCGTTTGAATTTGTAAACGGCTCACTTTCCTACCTTGTTTCATTAAGCAAGACAGCAATGGGCGGTGCGGCATATTATCCGCTTACAAAGCAGATAATGTTCAGTTGGTCAGATGCTTCTTCTGCTTTAAGCGGCGAGATGCAGGCAGTCAAGTTCAAAGTAAAGGTCAAAGAGAATTTTGCAGGCGGTTATGCACAGTATGACTGCGAAAGTACGAGCTTCATGCTTGACGGCGCAGGCAATTCGCTGAATATGAAAGTCGAAAGCGACAAAATTGCCGTATACGCTCAGGATTCGGAATTTGAATATACCGTAACCGATGAAAAGGCTACGATAACAGGCTATAAGGGCACAGGCGGCAAGGTTGTTATTCCCGATACGATATCAGGCTTTGATGTGGTTGCCATAGGCGATTCTGTTTTCGCTGACAACAGAAGCATAGCCGGTGTTGAAATAGGCGAAAATGTAACATCCATAGGCAATAAGGCATTTTCGGGATGTGATATGCTCACGGATGTATCATGCAAGAGTACGGTGCTGACTTCCATCGGCAATGAAGCGTTTTACGGCTGTGCAAGGCTCAGAGCGGCGGCACTTCCCGTAAGCGTTGTTACGATAGGTGACTATGCGTTCTACGGCTGCAGCGGCTTGCTTAATGTTTCACTTCCCGATTCGCTTAAAACGATCGGTGATTATGCGTTTTACGGATGCTCCAACATCGTTTCAGTCAATATTTCGATGAACGTTGAAAGCATAGGATATAAGGCGTTATCGGGTTGTGCAAAACTGAGAACCATAACAGTATCTTCCTCAAACACGGTGTTTGCGTCGGTAGACGGCATGCTTTGCAGTGCCGATAAGGCAACGCTCATATTGTGCCCTGCGGCGAAGAGCGGCGAAATAACTGTTCCGAGCACAATAACAAAAATAGAAGCAAGCGCATTTGAAAGCTGCAGTGATATAACACGAGTTGACATTCTCGAAGGCGTGACTTCCATAGGTGAAGAGGCGTTCTTCGGATGTGTAAGACTTGCGGGCGTATATTTCCACGGTGCCGCACCTGCATTTGTCGGTGACAATGCGTTCTACGGAACAGCAGGTGAGTTTACTGTTTATTGTACAGAAGCAAATCTTTCGACATTTGCGCCCAATGGTGAGACCCAATACAAGGGTTATCCTCTTGCTGTGTTTGATAATACTCCCGCACCGACTGCACATCCTGATTATGAATACACGGTTAGCGGCAGTTCGGCAATAATCACAGGCTATAAGGGGCAGGGCGGCTATATTGAGATACCCGGTGCAATGCTTGAGTATCCCGTTACGGAAATTGCAGAGAACGCTTTTTCTGATAATACTGCCATCACGGGTGCAACAATTCCCGATAGCGTTGTAAAAATAGGTGACAAAGCGTTTTACGGATGCAAGGCGCTTGAAAATGTCACCATAGGCAATGGCGTTAAGAATATAGGCGAGTATGCATTTGCATATTCGGGAATAAACAGCATTTCAGTTCCCGACGGTGTGGAAACTATCGGCCGGAGAGCTTTGGCAAACTGCCCGAATATTACCGATGCGATGATATCATCAAGCGTCAGAAGCATCAACGGAAATGTGTTTGAATATTGTGTCTCGCTTGTGCAGATAACTGTTCAGGAGGGCAACTCAAATTATTCTTCCGCAAACGGCGTGCTGTATGACAAAAACAGAAACAAGCTCATAGCGTGCCCGGCAGGCAAGAGTGGCTCATATTCAATGGCATCCTCTACCACGATAATAGGCGAGTATGCGTTTGCTGGATGTGAAAAGCTCACAAAGATATCATTGTCGGCTTTTGTCAACACAATAGAAAGCCATGCATTTGATTCCTGCACATCGCTTATGTCCTTTGAAGTTTCGGTATTTAATACGGATTTCATTGCGCTTGACGGTATGCTTTATACTTATGACAGGACTGTTTTTGTTGCTTGCCCTGCAGGCAAGGCAGGAAGCTCATCGGTACTTGACGGCACAGTAAGCATTGCGGCAAATGCATTCAACAGCTCAGTGCTTACGAGCATAGCCATTCCCGAAAGTGTTACAGATATTTATGAATATGCGTTCAGTTCATGCAGAAATCTTACCAGCATAGATATTCCGTCAAATGTTGTAATGATTGGCAATTACGCATTTTACGGTTGTACAAAACTCCAAAAGGCAGACTTCTACGGCAAGCCTCCTGCGGCATTCGGTGAGGGCGTGTTTGACGGTGCCGCACAGAACTTTACCATTCGTTATCTTGAGTGGAACAAGTCGGTGTGGAGTCCCACGGGAACAAACAGCTACAAGGGCTATCCCATAACATCGTTTGCAATACTCAGAACAAACGAAAAGAGCAGTTATACCATCGAGTCAAAATACAGAAGAATAAGAGGCATAGCCGAAACAACGACTGTTGAAAAATTCCTCTCAAATTTCATGACAGCTTCGATGCGGGTTATCGATGCAAGCGGTAATGTGCTCTACAATGTCAATTATGTCGGAACGGGATGCAGGATACAGCTGCTTGATTCAAACGGAAATGTTTCTGATGAACTTTATGTAGTGGTCAGCGGTGACGCAACAGGCGATGCTGTGATAAACTCAAGAGATATCGCCGCAATGCAGAGCCATCTTCTTGAATATACCACTTTGAACGGCAGTTATCTTAATGCAGGCGACACAACGGGTGACGGCTCTGTAAATTCAAAAGATATAGTTGCAGTCTTAAAACACATGATCGGCGTAAAATCAATAAACGGATAAACAAAAAACTGACAGTTTGAGATGCGATTCCTCAATCTGTCAGTTTTTTAAGCACTCAAGTTGTTGTTTCAGAAAGAGAGAATGTTCTTCTCTGCTTGATGTCATGAATTCAAAAGTGAGATATTCGGGTGATATTCGCTCAATGAGCGCTTTCACTTTACTGCATGTGAATGGCAGATGCATGTCTGTTTTGAATGCATGCATGAACATCTGCATGCTTCGTTCTTCATATGTGGGCAGCAGTGGCGGAGGAGAAGTCTTTATGCGTTCAATGTAATCTCCGGTTATTGACTGGTTGAGATGCACTCCTCTTATGTGAGTGCAAAGTTCCTTATGACAGTCGAGCATGGAGTGTATGTAATCTATGCCTTCTTCCTGAGTTTTTATTGCGGTATTCGTGTGCAGAAGATGACCCGTGTCAAGCATTATTCCTTTGTTTTTGTATGAAATGCCGTCAAGGAGGCGTTTTGTCATATTAGGGCAAGTGAATTTGAAACCGCTCTGCCATAAGTTTTCAACTAACAAGGCAATGCTTCCGTCTTCATCGGCGAATACTTCGTTTAATATCTCGCATGATGCGTCTATCACTTCTGCATCTGTATGTTCAAATGAAAGCGTAAAGTTTTCTGCCGCAGAAGACTCCGAAACATGGAAAACAACATATTCTGCTTCATATTTGTGAGCCGTGTCAAGGTCGCTCTTGAAACGGCGAATTAGAGCGTCTTTGTTTGTGCCGCCGTAGTAAAGAAATGCTTTATCGAGAGAATCGAACTCTGCGGCAACCCGCTCGCTGTTACCTTTATAAAAATCGAGCCAAAACGGAAAATAATGCATGTGCAGACCGACAACTGAGGATGGGGTAATTATTCCTTTGTCATCATTGCCCAAAAACATCAGCTCTACACCGTCAAAACCATCCAAGGCAAACAGTAAGTCGTCGGAAGATGAAAAACGCCTTAAATCGTCTTTATCGGTGCTTAAATTGAATGTCAGTTTCATCTACCAAGCCTTTCCACTCTCTCAAATGCGCTGAATTTGCGCTCGGCAAGCCATGTTTTTTCATCAATTATAATTTTGTAACCCTGACAATTCTTGCAGAAATAATCAAAATATGTTTTATCCGAAACGGCAAATGATGACATTATCGCCATTATTGTTCCGCCATGAGCAACAATAAATACACGCTCTTTTCCGTCGGATATTGATTGGTCAATAACTTCGATAAAAGCCGGCCTTACTCTCTGCGTGAATGATGCGATGCCTTCGCCGTTGGGACAGGGGAGAACACAGTTGCTGTCAAGCCATGCTCTGTATTGAGGGTCGTCCTGCATTTCTTCTGAAGTCCTGCCCTCAAAATCGCCGAAACACATCTCACGAAGCCCCTCAACGACTGTCTGTCGGGCATTTTTGAAGCATATTGCGGCGGTTTGCTTTGTTCTGCTGAGCGGCGTTACAAAAACATGGCGCACATCGTCCATGCTTCCTGCCTGTCTTGCCTGCTCGATGCCTTCATCGCAAAGCGGGTCGTCAATAGTGCCGTTATAGCGGCCTATCGAATTACCGTATGTTTTACCGTGGCGAATTATCAATATCTCCATAATATCATTCCTTTATAACGATCGGTATGCCACATACGAGGCGTACTACCTTGTCCGCTTTTTTTGCAAGCAATGCACACAGTCTGCCCGTGGCTTCTCTTGCTTCTCGATTACCTTTTTCGGCAGGAATTATGCCGCTCCCCACTTCACAACAGATAACGACCTCTTTTGAAAGAAGAACAGTTGCAAGTTCATCGCAAAGTGTTGTGTCGGCAAATACGATGGTTTCCAGACCGTATAAAACAGGTCTGTCATCATGAAAATCGCAGGATATGTCTGCATCGGTATATCCCAGGCTTTTAACATATTCCTTTTTTCCCGAAGCGGCAGAACCGATTATAAGTATCATAACGAAAATATCCTCCAAGCAATATATACGAAAAAGAGCATCGTAAGTTCTGAAACAGTGAGCAGAAAGCCTGCGATATCACCGCTCATGCCGCCAAACTTATTTTTGCTCATAAAATATACATATACAAGGGATAAAAGCCCCGAAACAAGTGCGGCAAGTCCCAAATAAATATTGACATACGAGAGTGATGCCAAGCACATTAAAAAGAAAATCAGCAAAAAGACAAGCACGACTTTTTTGTTTGTGCCGTCGCTGAAAGTGCTAAGTAAGCCCTGAGCATGATACTTTTTGAAAGCTGTGCTTGCAAATGCACTTAAAATGCGACTCAATACAGGCAGAATACAAGCAATGGCTACTATTTTTTGCGAGCGCATTTCGGCATAAAGCGCAAAAGAAACAATAAAGCAGGTAACAAGTGATATAACGGCAAAAGAGCCTATATGCGAATCCTTCATTATTTCGTGCTTGCGTTCTGTTGTGGTGTGGCTTGCAAGTGCGTCAACAGTATCACAAAAACCGTCAAGATGTATTCCTCCCGTGATAAGGAGCGAAATGAGCATCATACCTGCCGCAAAAAGAAAATTTGAGATATTCAGTGCATTGCAAAATCCGAGCCAGCACCACATAAGCAGACCGATAACACAGCCGATAAGCGGAAAGAAAGCAAGCATATACTGCATGTTTTCCTTTTTCCATTCCACTTTTGGCATGGGTATGCGTGAAAACATCGAAAATGCCATTGCGGCAGAGCGAAGCAGTTTCAAATCAACAGTTCTCCCTTCAAAACTAAAGGTATTGAGCAAACAAGCTCATACACACAATCGAAATCCGATGCAAGATGCGCATTGAGCGCGCCGAGCGTTTGTATATATGCGTTTGTCGTGCTGTCGTATTCGGCGCTATATTCGCCGCCCACATCGTTTGTGACCACGATGAGATGGCGGCACTGCGCCTTGAGCTTTTCAATACCGTTTATTATATCATCAAATGGGTCACGCATATTTCCCGATTCATCAAACATTTCGTTAGCACAAAGATTGCACATACATTCAAGCAGAGCCGTACCGCGATGGGGAAGAATGAGCGAGCCTATGGATACAGGTTGTTCGATAGTTATGAATCTGCCGCTTTCACGCTGTTTGCGGTGCCTTTCTATCTTCTTTATGCACTCGTCGTCATAAGGCCGCATTGTGGCGATATAGTATCGGTGCTCATTTTCAAGAGTTGATATCAGCTTTTCAGCATATGTGCTTTTTCCGCAGGCAGAGCCGCCTGTAAGCAATATATTCATTGTTCCATCACCTCATAGGGAACAATTCCCGCATCGGTAAACGAGAGCATATTGTTATATACACAAAGCGCCATGTCCAAAAGCGGCATTGCGGCAACTGCGCCTGTACCTTCGCCAAGGCGCATCTGTGCATACAACATTGGCTTTTTACCGAGTTTTTCAAGCAGAAGTTTTGCGGCCGCTTCTGCCGAAACATGAGTGGCAATCATTGCATCAGTGCAGGCCGGACAGAGCAGTGAAGCTGTAAATGCGGCAACAGTGCTTATCACACCGTCTATGAGGATGGGAATTTTATATATTGCACCGCCGATGAATATACCTGCCATGCCTGCAATGTCAAAACCGCCGAGCTTGCAGAGCACATCAAATGCGTTGTTTTTATCGGGAAGATTTGTATCTATTGCACGACGGATGGCGTCACGCTTGCGCATCATGCCCTCATCGGAGAGTCCTGCTCCGCGGCCTGTGACAGTTTCAACAGGCAAGTCTAAAAGCACGGACGCAATAGCGCTGGATGTCGTGGTGTTGCCTATGCCCATTTCGCCGGTCGCTATTAGTGTATATCCTCGTTCTTTACAACTTTTAACAAGCTCTATACCTGTCAATATGGCTCTTTCGGTTTCCTGCTCGGTCATTGCGGAGCGTTTTGTCATGTTTTTTGTGCCAAAAGCAACACTGAAAATCAATGAATCAAACTACTACATATCTCACACTGCATCTTACCTGTAATTTCCTGCCTCTTGGCAAAAATTCGTTGACAGCCACAGGAAAACGGTGTATACTTTAATCATAAAAGAACAAGGAGGCAAATATGAAAGCAGAGATAAAGCTTACAGAAGGTTTAGAAGAGCCTTTCGCCGTGATATATACAGATAAAGAAACACCTCTTATCTCTCGACTTGCA
>JAFSFN010000035.1 GCA_017435185.1 Clostridia bacterium
CCGGTACGCCGTTGGGACATTCTTCGCCTGTTTCGGGGTCGATTATCTTTGCTTCGCAATACGGCATACGCTTGCCCACGGTCGAAACACGCAGTGCCACCGAATCCGTCGTTGCACTCATGGTTATTGCAGGTGAACTCTCTGTCAAGCCGTATGTTATGCAGATCTCACTCATGTGCATTTTGTCGATGACTTCCTGCATGACCTTCTCAGGACAAGGCGAGCCTGCCATGATGCCTGTACGCATATGCGACAGGTCAAACTTTTCAAAATCGGGATGTGCAAGCATTGATATGAACATCGTGGGCACACCGTGTACCGCCGTACACTTCTCTGCCTGCAATGATTCAAGCACTCTTATCGCCGAAAACTGCTCGACCATTACCATTGTTGTGCCGTGTGTGACAGATGCCATGACGCCCAGCACACAACCGAAGCAGTGGAAAAGCGGAACGGGAATGCACAACCTGTCCTTTTCACTAAACGCCATACAGTCGCCTATGAAGCGGCCGTTGTTAACAATGTTATAGTGTGTTAGCATGACACCCTTGGGGAAACCTGTAGTACCCGAAGTGTACTGCATATTGACAACATCGTGAATGTCGATGCTTCTTTCAACCTCGTACAGTTCTTCTTCGCTCACGCTCTCGGCCATTTTGTAAAGTTCATCCCAGTGGAACATGCCCTTGGGCGTATCTTCTTTGTTGCCTATATATAGAATACTTTTTAGGAAAGGTAGATTTTCGTCGTTTATCTCGCCCGGCTTTGTCTCGCTCAATGACGGTATAAGCTCGTTTATGGTCTCTATATAGTTGTTGCCCTTTACCTCACCGACCATGGCAAGAACTTTTGTGTCACTCTGCTTCAAGAGATATTCTATCTCAAGCAGTTTGTAGTTGGTGTTGACAGTGACCATTGTCGCACCTATCTTTGCCGTAGCAAACATAAGTATCATCCATTCGGGTTCATTAGTTGCCCAAACGGCCACTTTATCGCCTTTTTTAACGCCCATAGCCATGAAGCCCCTTGCCGCTTCATCGACTATTTCTCTGAATTGAGAGTATGTCTTTCTGAAGTCGCGGCTCGTGTAAACCACGGCGTCATTGTCAGGAAAACGCTCAGCCATTTTGTTGAGCAGATCTCCCAGTGTAATTTCCCAAAGTCCTTCCATAGGACTTGCTACCTCCTGTTGTGCCAAATATGCGTTCTTATATTGTAATATCGTTCTGCGCAATATGTCAACACTTGAAGAAAATGTTTTCTTCTTTAATATGTGGGGTTCATATGTGGGGTTCCACCCCACACCCCGGTCGCTTTTGAAAAAAGCGACGGAAAACCAATAAAGCAACAAAAAATAAGGCAATTAATTGCCTTATTTTTTATTGCTTGGGTATTTTTATTATTTCCCCCCATTGTTTTTGACGACTTTTTTCAAAAAGTCGGCGGGGCATGGGGCAGCGCCCCATAACTAAAAGTCGTGGGGGTCAAAGGGGCAGCGCACCATAATAAAAAATCGCCCAAGAATCTGTTCTTGAGCGAAAGCGAAGCAGAAAAAACCAACATATACAGTTGGTTTTATTCAAATATATTTAATTGGAGCAAATGGCAAAATTACTTAGCGGCGGCGTACTTGACCGTCAACTGAGCCTTTTTGCGTGAAGCTGCGTTCTTATGGATAACACCCTTTGAAGCTGCCTTATCGACCATGCTGACTGCATTGGTGTATGAGCTTTCCAACTCGGACTTTTCGCCCTTAGCCACTACCTGCTCAAACGACTTAACAGCCGTCTTCATGCGGGAAGTAATTATACGGTTACGAAGGTTCTTTTTTGCTGTTACGCTGACGCGCTTAATTGCTGACTTATGGTTTGCCAAAATAAATTCACTCCTGTCTTTTTTCTCGAACATTCGAGATTATATCACGCTTCAATGCTTATTGCAAGCAAATTTATCAATAATAATTCGCTTTTTGGCAAAGAATATTTTTATAACAACACATAAGGAGATAATTCATGCCTATCTATACTGATTTAGCATTGGAATCAAGAGAGCTTAACCCCGACATACAAGGTGTGACCGAGGACAGCGAACAAGCAGGTCGCGTCGGAATAACACGCATTGAAGTGACCACTTCTGAGGCGGCACAGAAACTTCAAAAGTGCATGGGCAAATATATAACGCTTGACGCACCCGAACTTTCTTCCCGTCCTCTCGACCTTTTTGAAGAAATGACACATACTTTTGCCAAGGAGCTGATGCAGTTCACCGACCGTTTGAGCGACAACGCCACAATACTTGTTGTGGGCCTCGGAAATCGCTATATAACGCCCGACTCACTCGGTCCGAGAGTTGCAGAGCAGGTCTATGTGACGAGGCAGATAACCACCTATCTTCCCGACGCCATAGACCATCCCGTAAGGGCGGTATGCGCCGTTTGCCCCGGTGTAATGGGCGTTACGGGCGTTGAGACCCTCGAGATAGTAAAAGGCGTTGTAAGAAGCATACAGCCCGATTTGGTGATAGCCATTGACTCACTTGCTTCAAGGCGTGCAGACCGCATAAGCACCACATTACAGCTCACTGACACAGGTATAAACCCGGGCTCGGGCATCGGTAACACGAGAGCCGGCATAAACAGCGAAGTTTTGGGCGTGCCCGTATTGGCGGTAGGCGTACCGCTCGTGGTATTCGCTTCCACCATAGCCAAGGATACGATAAGCATGATAGCCGACGAAACAGGACTGCACAAAGACGAAGAAAAGCTGCTGAATCTTGCCGAGAAAGTCATAAACGAAAACATCGGGCCCATGATAGTCACGCCCAAGGATATAGACAGCATAGTTCAGGACATGGCAAAAATAATCGCCGACGGAATGAATCTTGCATTTTTCAAAGACAATTACAACGAAGTGCGTTCACTCATCGCATAATAAAAAAATCCTCCGCATAATTATCTGTGGAGGATTTTTAATATGCAAAAGAAAGTATTTGTTCGCCGCAGCAGTAAAACTGCACTCAAAAAACAGTATATCCCGATATTTTATTCATCTGCCGCACTCATCTGCACAATTATTTTGTGCATTCAGAGTTTCACGGGCGGAAAAAACGACATATTTTTTGAACTTCTGTCGTTCAAAATGCCTTTCATATACGGCATGAGCGATATTGAAGATGTTGAAAACGACGCTTCGCTTTCAAACCGCAGTTCCGCTTCCGACGACCTTGTTATCGAGCTGTTGGGCAAAAGCGATATAAAAAACCTTACTGCAAAGAGCAATTCCGAACCCACAATACTCATTTATCACACTCACACCACCGAGGCATACACGCAAACCGACGGTTATGAATATGAAGAAACCACACAATGGCGCACCGATGATACCGACAAGAGCATCGTTGCCGTGGGCGAAAAACTCTGCACTCTGCTGCATGAAAAATACGGTCTTTGTGTCATTCACGACACCACAGACCATGAGCCGCCAAAGCTATCCACCTCATATTCACGCTCCGTCAAAACCATGGAAGAATATAAAGAAAAATATCCCTCCCTCGTCATGTTCATAGATGTGCATCGTGACGCTTACGGAAGCGGCGATGACGGACTTGACGATGTGGCAACAATAGACGGCAAGGAATGTGCAAAGCTCATGTTCGTTGTCGGTACAGGCAAGGGCGCAACAGGAAACGGCTTTGACGAAATGCCTGATTTTGAATCAAACTATGCCTTAGCCGAGACGATAACCAACACTCTCAATGAGTTTGATGACGCTCTCACACGCAAAATACGAGTGAAAAGCGGGCGTTACAATCAGCACATAAGCGACAGTTGTCTGCTTGTCGAAGTCGGTCATAATGCCAACTCGCTTGAACAGGCACTCAATTCCGTTGATTATCTTGCCGCCGCCATAGCTTCTGCCGCCCTTTCGCCATCGAGCCGTCAGCTTGATTTTTCAGCCTGAGCGCAAAATTGACAAAAGTATGATTTTATACTACAGTATTCAGCGTTATGCGAATACAGTTATCAGACCATTTTTCATACACGCGCCTCATACGCTTCACACTGCCATCCGTAATTATGATGATATTCACATCCATATACGGAGTTATTGACGGCATTTTTGTATCCAATTTTGTCGGCAAAACGCCTTTTGCCGCCATCAACATCATATGGCCAGTTCTTCAGGGTTTGGGCGCTGTAGGTCTTATGATAGGCACAGGCGGAAGCGCACTCGTTTCAAAGATACTCGGCGAAGGCGATAAAAAGTCTGCCAACAGAGTATTTTCACTGCTTGTATACATATCATTGGGGCTTGGTGTGATAATTTCGCTTCTTGCGTTTATTTTAATGGAGCCCATCTCAATCGCACTCGGTGCAGAAGGCGAAATGATACAGCATTGTGTGCTGTATGGCCGTATTTTAATCCCTGCACTCACAACATTCTTATTGCAAACAGAGTTCCAGAGTTTTCTTGTAGTGGCTGAGAAGCCGAATTTGGGGCTTGCGGTCACCGTTGCGGCAGGCGTTACCAACATCGTATTTGATGCCTTGTTCATAATCGTATTTGACTGGGGTCTTGCAGGCGCGGCGGCAGCAACGGCACTGAGCCAGGCAGTGGGCGGCATAATACCGCTGTTTTACTTTATATTCTCTCCCTCCTCCATTCTTCGCCTCGGCAAAACAAAATTCAACGGCAAAGCCATTTTACAAAGCTGTACAAACGGTGCGTCCGAGATGACAACAAATCTTTCCATGTCCGTCGTCAACATTCTCTACAACTTCCGCCTCTTGCAAACAGCAGGCGAGGACGGCGTTGCCGCTTACGGCGTGATAATGTATCTCAATTTCATATTCATTTCGATATTCATCGGTTATTCCGTGGGCAGTGCGCCCATTATAAGTTTCCATTTCGGTGCTCAGGATACGGGCGAATTAAAGAATTTGTTCAAAAAAAGCATCCGGTTGCTCATATTTTGCTCCCTTGCAATGACGCTCATAGGCATATTGAGCGCAAAACCGCTCTCTATCATATTTGTGGGCTATGACAGCACTCTTTTGAGCATGACTGAGCGAGGCATGATGATATACTGCATATCGTTCCTGTTTGCAGGAATAAACATATTCGCCTCTTCGTTCTTCACGGCATTGAACAACGGCGCAGTATCGGCCGCTCTCTCTTTCCTGAGAACTCTCGTTTTTCAAATATTGGCGATACTTATACTGCCTGTCATTTTCGGCCTTGACGGCATTTGGTCGGCAATAATTGCGGCAGAAGGGCTTTCGCTCATTGTCTCACTATTCTTCTTTATAAAAATGAAAAGGCGGTATCAATATTAAAAAGGTATTCCCTTTTGAGGGAATACCTTTTTTTGCATTTGTCTTGATTTTTTATTTGTTTATCTGCGTGACTGGACAGATGTTTTGTCTTTAAGAAGAACATCGTGAGCGCCACCTTCAACGATGCTTACCGAAGAAACCAGTGTAAGTCTTGCCTTAGCTCTGAGTTCTTCTATGGTGAGCGCACCGCAGTTGCACATTGTTGAACGGACTTTGCTCAATGTGACGCCAAGATTGTCATGCAGTGAGCCTGCATAGGGAACATAGGAGTCAACGCCCTCTTCAAACGAGAGTTTTGCCGCACCGCCCATGTCATATCTCTGCCAGTTGCGAGCTCTTGCACTGCCCTCACCCCAATATTCTTTCATGTAGCTTCCGCCAACGAGAACTTTGTTTGTGGGGCTTTCATCAAAGCGTGCGAAATATCTGCCGAGCATGCAGTAATCACTGCCCATTGCAAGCGCAAGCGTTATGTGATAATCATGCACAATACCGCCGTCTGCACAGATGGGCACATAGTAGCCCGTCTCTTCAAAATATTCGTCACGAGCCTTTGCAACATCTATAACAGCTGTTGCCTGACCACGGCCGATACCCTTTGTTTCGCGGGTTATGCAAATGGAGCCGCCGCCGATA
>JAFSFN010000036.1 GCA_017435185.1 Clostridia bacterium
AAAAAGTCGATTTTCAGCGGCGGTATTGCTCAAAACTTGTACGAGCTTTCCACATCAACTATGAACACGGTTGCACCGCCCAGTGTTATTTGAACGGGAGTGGAGATGCTGTCGGAATATCCCGGGAAAGAAGAGGGAATGACCGTGTACTCCTTGCGTGTGCTCGATTCCTGTTTTATGACATCGAGAGCTTCTTCAACTTTGTCATCATCGATACCTATCATGAAAGTGCTGTTTCCGCCATGCAGAAAACCGCCGACGGAGGATATGCGTGTATTGCCTATCTTATGTCTGTTAAGAGCTTTTGTAAGACGCTTTGCATCATCTGTTTGAACTATTGCGAACATCAGCTTCATAATTGTATCCTCCTTTTATCAAAGCAAAGGTGAACAAATCACCTTTATCACTTTTATTATGCAAATATTATATTACATTACTTCCCATCACGCAAGGAACAGCGCCGTTTGAAAGACCGTACAAATTACCGAAAAGTTTTTGCTGTAAGAGCAGATAATCAACAATTTCCGGAAGTATCTCTTCGCCGGGTGCGATAATTGCCGAGCCCGGGGGATACAGACCTATGCAGGCGGCGCTGATGCGCCCGATGCTTTTTTCGATGGGAATATATTCTATGCTTGAAAATATGGCATTGCGAATACTTATTTTCTGCTTCCCGAAATTTTGCGGTCGTGTCGGAAGAATCGGCAGAGAACTATTTCGTTTCATTGTTTTTAACGCATCAAAAAGTCTGTCATACCATTCATCCTTATCGGACGGAGTTGTTATTAATACTATTCGCTCGGCATCAGCACATTCTGCCATAATGCCGTTCTGCTCCAAAAAGCGCATTGCGGCATAGCCTGTATTTCCTGTGGCCGAAACATTTATGCAAAGGCGTGTTATATCAGTGTCAGCGCTGTTGTTGAGAGAAATGTCGGAAAACTCACGGCTGAGCTTTTCACGAAATGATTTTATGCGCAATATATGAGAGTTCCACAAATTGCGGTCGGAAGCATGATTCAACGCTTTTTCAAGCGAGAGCATCAAAAGAAATGAGGGACTGCTGGTATTTGCAAGAAGCAGTTTGCGCCTTACATCAGCCTCGGAAAAACGAGAACATATGCCCAAATTCAATACTGCGGTTTGTGTGAGCGCATTGAGTGTTTTGTGTGTGCTGACACACCACATATCGACTTTGTCGTAAGGAAAATACGGAAGCATATCTGAAAACGGAAAATGTGCACCGTGAGCCGCATCGACAAACAATAATGCACCGTTTTTGTGACAAATGTCGGAAATTGCACTTATATCCGCACATTCGCCGTAATATGTGGGGCTTGTCAGAATTACCGCTTCGGCATGATGTACGGTGAGTGCGTTTTTTATTTCGGCGTGAGTTTGTGTTGAGATGAATATAAGTTCATCATCACAAAGTGCTGCACCATGTATTATGGAGCGATGACAATCTCTTGAAACTATTATTTTTTTGTTCGTACCGAGAGAAAGAAGAAATGCGTGAATACCTGCGGTGCTTCCGTTTACAAGCAGAAAACTGTGCTTTGATTTGTAAAACTGCGCAAATCGTTCTTCAAGGGTTTTTATTGCGTTTTCCGGAGCAGTCAAATCGTCGGTAGAGGAAAGTTCAGTAACATCAAGGGGAGACGCTGTTTGTCCTTTATGACCCGGCATGTGAAAACGCGCAAAATCACCGTCGGCATAGCTTTTGAGCATAGACTCGAACTCGCAGTTCATTTCTGATGTGTTAGGATTCATTTGTTAAGTGTCTTTCTGAGTGTTGAAATGAAGTTATCCGACGGATGAAAATATATGCAGACACGCTTTTGCTTGTCGATATATATGAGTTTGTGCGCCGATTTTTTTGAAAGAACGGTCATTGACATTGAACGGTTGGGCTTTAATTCTTCGGGTACAGCTTCATTGGGGTCGAGCACTGCCAGTATGTTTTTCGGCTCGATCACTTCCATTATCTTTGATTTGTCACCGACCATATGCTCAAATACAACAGTGCCTGCTTCAGGCCCTTTTTGAGGAGATACAGGGTCTCCGTATTCATCGAGTTCGGTTATGTTCTTGTGAACGGGGTCGCCGAATTCGTCAAGCTCGTTGCCGTCGTCATCAACAAATATTACTCTGTTTTCTTCGGGGTCAATATAGCGTGAAAAGACTGTGTAACGATATGAAACAATGCGTTTTTTGTATATCAGCACCAAAAAGATGACATGCCTCTTGTTCTTCTCCGTTCTCCATATAGGTTTTGATTGCTGCCAATGTCCGAACTGTTTTATAACTTTCCATACGCAATCCCCACTAAAGGTTTTTATAGTAATTCAGTGTCTCCGTTAATTCCTCCGGAAGTTCCCCTTTTTCTTTTTCCAG
>JAFSFN010000037.1 GCA_017435185.1 Clostridia bacterium
CTATGGTGTTTGACTTGCTTATAACGCCTGCCAGCTTTCGAAGTGCCTGGGACATGAGCCTTGCCTGAAGACCTACGTGCGAATCGCCCATATCGCCCTCTATTTCAGCCTTGGGAACGAGTGCGGCAACGGAGTCAATAACCACGATATCTATTGCGCCGCTTCTTACGAACGATTCGGCGATTTCAAGTGCCTGTTCACCTGTATCGGGCTGTGAAACATAGAGTTCGTCAACATCAACACCAAGATTCTTTGAATACACCGGGTCGAGCGCGTGTTCTGCGTCTATGAATGCGGCAGTGCCGCCGAGCTTCTGCGCTTCTGCTATCATATGAAGCGCAATAGTCGTTTTACCTGATGATTCAGGGCCGTATATCTCAATTATGCGGCCGCGTGGAATTCCTCCTACGCCAAGCGCATGGTCAAGTTTTAAGCAGCCTGTGGGAATCGTTGAGACGACGATTTTGCTTGACGGATCGCCCAGCTTCATTACTGCGCCTTTACCAAACTGTTTTTCTATTTGTGCAAGTGCCATTTCAAGCGCTTTTTGTTTTTCCATCATAATTCAATACCTACCCTTTCTGTAAAACTATTTTATCAGACTTTGGCGTACCATGTCTATAACGGCTTTTGCCGCTCTTTCACGAACAACGCTTCGCACATTACCCAGCCTGAGTTCTTTCGCATTAACGCCGTTTTCGTCCGCTACGGCTATATACACAAGTCCGACCGGTTTTTCTTCACTTCCGCCGCCCGGGCCCGCAATGCCCGTTACCGAAGCGCCGATCTGAGCGCCGCTTGTTGTGCGTATTCCCTGCGCCATCTCACAAGCCGTTTCAAAACTGACTGCGCCGTATGCCTTGAGTGTTTCTTCACGCACACCGAGTCTCCTCATTTTTGCATCGTTTGAATACGTTACCGCACTCTCAATGAAAACTTCAGAACAGCCGCTCACCGAAACTATTTTCGATGCAATAAGTCCGCCGCTGCAGCTTTCGGCAAGCGCAATCGTTTTTCCTTTTTCTTTAAGCAATTTAACGACCACTTCTTCAAGTTCTTCATCGTTTGTCGAATAAACAAATGTTCCGAGACGCCTCTGTATCTCATCGAGTATCGGCGATATCATTTTTTCGCCCTCTTCCTCGTCGTGACAGCGTGCTGTTATGCGCAATGTAGTCTCGCCCGTTTTTACATACGGAGCTATAGTGGGATTGGTCTGATTTTCAAAAATGTCTATAAGTTCCTGCTGAACCTGCGATTCACCTATTCCGTATATCCTGACTATGCGTGAATAAAGAATCGCATCACTGCCGCATTTAAGATACGGAGCAACTTTGCTTTCAAACATTGCTTGCATCTCATACGGCGGTCCCGGCAAAAGGATAAGTGATTTCCCATCCTTTTCCATTATACAGCCCGGTGCTGTTCCGCACTCGTTTTCGAGTATTATTCCATCATCGGGAAGCATTGCCTGCTTCTCATTTTGCGGCGGCATGGGTATACCCCGCTTTTTGAAATACTCATCTATTGCCTTTGCCGATTCTTCGTGCAATTTGAGCGTTTTGCCCATCACTTGCGCCGCAATTTCTTTTGTTATGTCATCGACGGTAGGCCCCAAGCCCCCGGTCAATATCACTGTATCGGCTCTTGAAAGTGCCGTTTCAATTGCATTTTGAAGTCTTTGGGCATTATCACCCACCGTAGTTTCGCAATATACATTCACTCCGAGTTCACTCAAACGCTTGAATATATACTGCGAATTTGTGTTGACTATTTGCCCCATCAGCAGTTCCGTGCCGACGGAAATTATTTCAGCAGTCATTTTGCCTTTCCCTCACGATTTGTATTCTTTACAATGTAGTTCACGCAGGATATTACCGATATGATTACCGAAGCATACATGACTATCATATCCATGGGGATATTCCACATGCTGAATATAGGATTGCCAAGGAGTATAAGCAATATGCCGACGAACTGAAGCACCGTTTTTATTTTCCCGAGCTTATCGGCGGCGACCACTCTGCCGTCTGCCGCCCATACAAGGCGAAAACCGCTTATTATTATTTCTCGTGCTATAACTATGAATGTGACTATGGGTGAAAGGACTGCCGAACTTGTGAGCATTATCACTGCCGCCGCTGTGAGCAATTTGTCGGCTATCGGGTCCATGAGCTTTCCGAAGTCGGAAACGAAATTATATTTTCTTGCTATCTGACCGTCAAGTGCATCGGTGATGTATGCGACCGTAAAAAGAATTGCCGCAATGAACATTTTGTTTTCAAGCGGCAAATAAAAGCACGCCATAAAGAACGGTATCAGCACCATTCTCATCACCGTAAGAATATTGGGGACATTCTTCATTTTCATATGACTTCTCCTTGCAGATCATAGTCCGATGCCTTTGTTATCTTCGCCTTAACAAATTCACCGACAGCCAAATCGCCTTTATTGAGGACTATCACACCGTCAACCTCTGCCGCTTCAGCATATGAACGGCCGTATGCTCTGCCGTTTTCAATGCCTTCGACGAGCACGACCACCTCACTTGAAAGTCTCTTTTCATTATACTTTCTCGAAACGTTTCTCTGCAATGCCATTATTTTTTCGGCACGATACTGCTTCACTGCTTCGTCTGTCTGATTTTCCATCAAGGCGGCTGCGGTACCGTCCTCGCAGGAATATGCAAACACGCCCAGCCTGTCAAACGCATCGTTTTGCACAAAATCGGCAAGGGTTTCAAACTGTGCTTCACTTTCGCCCGGAAAACCGACAATGACGGTTGAACGAATCACAAAGTCGGGAGCCTTTTGTCTTGCATACTCGATAATATGCCGTATATGTTCGCCTGTTCCCCGCCTGTTCATCGCTGTGAGAATATCATTATCTATGTGCTGTACGGGAATGTCTATGTAGTTTACGACTTTTTCGTTGCGTATCATTGTGTCGATGAGTTTTTCATCTACCGTGTCGGGATATGTATACAGCACTCTTATCCACACAAGTTCCTCTATCTTCGCAAGCTCATCGAGCAGTTCGGGCAGTTTTGAACAGCCGTAAATATCCATTCCGTACGCCGAAGTATCCTGTGCAATGACCGTGAGTTCTTTCACGCCGTTTTTTGCAAGTTCCTTCGCTTCATCTATGAGTTCTTCCATTGGCACGCTTACTCTGCCGCCTCGTATTAGGGGGATGGCACAATAGGTGCATTTATTGTCACAACCGTCTGCAATACGCAAGTACGCTCTGTAGGGCGGAGTTGTCAGCATACGCGCTTTATCACCACAAAACTCCATGCCGACATTTGCAAGCTCCATTATGCGTTTCACGAGCGCATGATGGTCTTTTACGCCCCAGAACAAATCAACTTCCGGCAATGCTTCCTCAAGCTCATTTTGATAACGCTGACTCAAGCAGCCCACAACAACAAGAAGTTTACAACTTTTCTTTTCTTTGTATTGAGCCATTTCAAGTATGGTATTTATTGACTCCTGCTTGGCATCAACTATGAAGCCGCAGGTGTTTATTATGATTATATCGGCAGAAGCGGCATCGTTTGTTATCGTAAAGCCGTTGTTTTTGAGTATGCCGAGTATATTTTCCGTGTCCACTCTGTTCTTACTGCATCCGAGCGACACTATACCTACTTTGTTAATCAATTTCTTCCTCCACGCCTGCATTTTCAACGCTGTTTCCGCCGCCAAACATACGCTCGTAGTCTGAATGGTCTATGAGCAGTTTTCTGGGTTTGCTTCCGTCAAAGCCGCTGACTATCTTT
Organism: Clostridia bacterium; assembly: GCA_017435185.1. Classification (GTDB taxonomy): domain Bacteria; phylum Bacillota; class Clostridia; order Christensenellales; family CAG-138; genus RGIG3096. The sequence goes on from JAFSFN010000037.1 coordinate 3,779, forward strand.
TTCTGTTCCATTATGTCGATAAGTCTTGCGGCTCGGGCATAACCCACACGCAAGCGTCTTTGTATCATCGAGATAGAAGCCTGACCGCTGTCGAGAACTATTTTGACAGCCTCGCCCAAAAGTTCGTCCTCCTGCTTGCCGTTGCCCTGTGCCATGCCTGTATCGGTCGAA
>JAFSFN010000038.1 GCA_017435185.1 Clostridia bacterium
CAGCGCGTATTCGTCATATGCAAGACTGAAAAACCATAACGCATTTATCACGCTATGTACTATACTAACCGCAAGAAAACAAGAAACAGAAAAACAAAAAAGAAATCTGCCGCTCTGAGAATATTGCTAATGTGCGTCAGTCTTGTTCTGTTTGTCGGCGGTGCATTCTTAACAGCCAGTCAGTATATATATATGCCAAATGTTCTGGCTTTTTTGGGTATAAACCAAACTTCCACTCCGCCACCTATAGTTGTTATGCCCACGCCAACACCTGTTCCCTCAGGTGCTGCACCTTCTTCACCCACTCCGTATGTTCAGGTAAAGCCTGTCAGGATATATTTTACAGAACGCAATATCTCGTGTGAGATACAACCGGTGGGACTTTTGCCCAACAATGCCATTGGCACGGTTGATGACCCATACATCGCCGCTTGGTTTGAAGAAGGACCTGCTCCCGGAGAAAAAGGTAATTGTATAATAAACGGCCATGTGCGTTGGGACGGAAAGGCGGGCACTTTTGCAATTCTCCCCAGTCTCCGCAAAGGTGAAGAGATACTCATAGAATTTGAAAACGGTTCTCAAAAGCGTTTCTATGTTGCCGAAACGATATACTATCCGTTTGACAACATACCCCAGCATATGCTGACTTCAGGCGATGAAGACAAACTGACTTTAATAACCTGCCACGGCGAATGGAACAGCGATGCAGGCACTTCATCACAGCGCTGTTTCGTAATATGCAAAGAAAAAGATAAAAACTGATGCATTCTAAAGCATCAGTTTTTATTCTTCCCGCTCCGAATTGTTTACAATATCCGTATTCACCGTATTGGCAAATGTTATTGCATCCTTGCCGTATCTGTTCCTTATCTCATCCATTATCCTGTCAAGTTTTTCATTCTTAACTCTCTGCTTTGAGTTGTCCTCCAAAAGACTAATCTGTTCAACAGGATTTGTGATAAGCCCTGTCGCCGTCACATTCAGTAATCTGATGGGCGCAGTCTGTTGCCAGCAACCCTTTAGTATCTCAAGTGCCGTATCAAACAATACTCTCGTCGAGTTTGTCGGCACTGAAAGTTTACGCTGTCTTTGTATCGTCCGCAAATACGGGTCTTTTATCTGTATCTGAACAGTCTCACAATACAAGCCATGCTTCCTGAGCCTGTATGCCACCGAATCACACAGCATGGTGAGCCCTGCATGGATATCCTCCATGCCCACAAGGTCTCGGGCAAAAGTTATACTGTTACCCACACTTTTTATGGGATCATGCTCATCAACCGTTTTGACTTCACTCGTATCCAGACCGTTTGCATTCTGCCACAAGGACTCGCCTGCTTTTCCAAGAAGTGACACAAGCCGTTCCCTGCTTGCCGACGCTATATCGCCTATTGTAAGTATTCCTGCTTGATTAAGTGTCTTTGTCGCCGATTTTCCTACAAACAACATGTTTTCCACAGGAAGCGGCCACAGTATTTTCTTGAAATTTTCCCTGCTTATTACAGTTGTTGCGTCGGGCTTTTTATAATCACTGCCCAACTTTGCGAACACTTTATTGAAAGAAACACCAACCGATATGGTTATACCTATTTCTTCCCTTATGCGTTTTCGCAAAGTGTCGGCAATCTCTTTGCCTGTCCCATACAGATGCAGGCTTCCCGTCACATCAAGCCATGATTCATCAATCGAGAATCGTTCCACACAGCCGGTATACTGCATATAGATATCATTTATCTTTTCGCAGTACATTTCATACTTGTCGTGATGCGGCGGAACAAGCACAAGCTCGGGACATTTCTGTTTTGCCTGCCAAATCGTCTCCGCAGTCTTTATCCCAAATCGTTTGGCTTCTTCATTTTTGGCAAGTATTATTCCATGGCGATTCCTCGGATCACCACATACCGCCATTGGCACATTTTTAAGCTCCGGTCTGTCTATAGATTCCACCGAAGCATAATAGGCATTGCAGTCACAATGCAATATTGTCCTTTCCATGCTCATTCCGAAATCACAAGCGAGTCAAGCAACCCGCGACAACCATCTACCACATCATTCCATGTCGCTTCAAAATCACGAGTATACCAAGGGTCGGCCACATCACTCGGAAAATCCGTATAATCCTTGAGCATAGATATTTTGCCCCTGCTGTCTTCTCCCAACATACGGTGCATATTTCTTATATTGGCGGCGTCCATTCCGATAATATAATCAAACACATCATAATCTCTGCGAGTAAGCTGTCTTGCAGTCTTTCCCTCACAGTTTATACCATGCTCTGCCAATATCTTCTTAACGGGAGGATATACGCCATTGCCTATCTCCTCCGTACTTGTGGCGGCCGATTCTATCACAAAATCATCCTCAAGCCCCACCTGTCTGACAAGATGCTTCATCACAAATTCCGCCATAGGACTTCTGCAAATATTGCCATGGCAAACGAATAGTATTTTTATCATTAAAAGTTCCTCTTTCAGTTTCTGTAGTGTAACAATAACGATAATGTACCAATGGAACGATTTGAGAATGAGTACATTCTATCGTTTCATTACTGATGCCGGAATCGCATATAGTATCAATACTAATCCTGCAACATATCCAAATACATATCTAACCTTGCATTTATATATTCTGCAAACAGCTTTTCCATTGCCGAAAGGTTGCGTTTTACATAATACTCATCGAATGCATTATAGTAGGCAATTCTATCTGCAAATTTAATATCAATAGGCGGATAGCCTGCCTTCATCAATTCAAGATTTACAAGCAGTCTTCCGGTTCTGCCATTTCCATCAATGAACGGATGGATGCCTTCAAACTCAATATGGAAACGAGCCAGTCTCGTTACAATATGCTCCGTGCTTTCAGCAAAGTCACGCAATAGCTGTTTCATCTTCGGCTCAATAAGATACGGTTGTACAGGCTCATGCTGTGCGCCCATAATACGCACCGGAACTCTGCGGTATACACCCCGATCTTCTTTCTTGTCAGCAAGAACAAGATAATGAATTTGCTTAATTATGCTTTCGCTAATCGGTACACTATCTTTCACAAGTTCACTTACAAATTCAAAGGCTTCTTTATGACCGACTGCTTCCATGTGTTCCTTTAACGGTTTCCGAGCAATAGTAAGACCTCGGAGTACCAAATCTGTTTCTCGCAGGGTAAGTGTGTTTCCTTCGATAGCATTGGAATTGTAAGTGTATTCCACGATAAATTCCTCATTAAGCCTTGCTGCTTCTCCCGCTGTCAAAGGTCTTCTTCCATCCAACTCTACTTTTTTGCACTCAATTTGCAGTAAAAGGTTTTCCTTCGATTTGTAACGACCATCGGCAGGTTTCCTCGCATCCACAGGAATTTTCCAACCTCGCCCTTCTCGGTATGCTCCGCAAATTTTCCCTTCAGAGCAAAGAACTCGGATTCTTCTATCAGAAATGCCCCATTTTTCAGAAGCCTGTTTTGCTGTCATAAACACAGACTATCCCTCCATTCTGATATATAGTATAGCACTTTATCGGAACAATACCAATAATATCGGAATAATGTTTGTAAAACAACGGAATAATATCAAATGATACTTTCTACAAAAGGCATCTGCATAGCTACAGGGTGTATTCTACTACCCCTAAAAAGGAGATTTTTACATATTTTTCAGCGTCTGATAAATTTACCTGCAACGCGCATAAACAAATTGAGCAAGTTAAAACGCCTTGTTTTAATATCTATCACTTCATAGTGTTCACAAGCATTATATGTGTGCATACCATCCAACAAAAGGAAACGGTCGTATTTAAGCTGCTCAGGACGCAGTTCCTTAATCTCTGTCTCGGTGTATTTCATGTCACCGTCAATACTGCACCTGCAGAAAATCAGCGTTTTACCATAACCATCACCGCAATTTTCGGAAAACTGTGCAGGACGCACGAGCTGACCTTGCCACTCAAATATATGCCCTGCAGGGCGACTGCGAAAGGCTTCCGCATCCGCTATTACAGCATCCTCACGCTTGCCGTCAAGATCTGCAAGTACGAGTTGAGGTTTTTCAGGATCATCTACTCTATGCGTTAATGCAAGGCGTGCATCTGAAATGGGCAGCGGAGTCGTATCTGCAAAACTTACGTTTTTACGAAGCACTTTTTTCTTTTTCCACTTGTTCGGAAAATCCTCCGCTTCATAAAGCGAAAGTTCATTTCCCGCACCTGATTCGGGCATTATATATATCCTGCCGTCGCATTTCATTATACAAGGATATGAAAGATGATAGGCCTCTTTGATTATCGGTTTCCATTTTGAGGTCCTGCCGTTTTCAATCTTGCAATAACCCAAAACGCCTCTTCTCAAAATGTAGTCATACAGTTCAGCAAATATATAAGTCTGACCCTCATGCTCAAAAACAAAGGGGTCTGCCGCCCAATATCTGAACGAATTTTTGATTATATTGAAACGGGTTTGGGTGTCTCGTAAAATTTCTCCCGCCTGCTTTTTTCTGTAAGCAACATTCCAGCTTTCGGCATAAACAGGAGTTCTTTTCAAATCAAAGCTGCTCATAGTTCTCTTCCCTTTTATTCTCCCCCAAAAGTTTAGTCATACGGTAAACACTCAAATCAACTTTACCGTCAACTACTTTCACGCCTTCGTCCTCAAGCCGCATTTTCTGAACATCTATGCCCCCGAACACAAAGGCTTTCGCCAGTTCGCCATTTGCGTTTACCACTCTGTGACAAGGGATTTCGGCAGGGTTTGGATTTTTATGGAGAGCATTTCCCACCGTCCTGCACCAGTTGATATTTCCTGCCAATGCCGCAATCTGACCATAAGTTGCTACCTTGCCTTTTGGTATTCGCTTTACTGTTTCATATATCTTTTCGTAAACCATATTTTTATTGGTGACGATGCTTTATAAGACCCAGTGCTTTGGATATTTCCATAACAACAAGCGGAACAAGAATAAGGCCGAGCCCTATGAGATACAGTTCCGCTGAAAGCATTATCAGGCCAAAAGCTGTTGACAGCGGAGTAAACATTACTGCTGCCATAAGAAAAACAGCAACAAGCGCCGCAATATTGAGCTTTATGTTTGAGAAAACACCTATTTTGAAAAGCGAATGTTCCGAGCGCATATTAAATGATTGCACGATCTGTGAAAGTGCCAACACCATGAACGCCAAAGTCTGTCCGCCTGCAAGCTGTCCCGTGACATTCTCGCCGATACGGAATGCAATAAGAGCAAGCGCCGCAAACATACAGCCTTGCAAGCCAATCCTTATGCCAAAACCATTTGCAAACAGTCCCTCGTCTTTTGGCTTAGGCGGTTTATCCATAACATCGCTTTCTACAGGTTCCATACCGAGTGCAATTGCCGGCAGACTGTCGGTAATAAGATTTATCCACAAAAGCTGCATGGACAAGAACGGAGACTTATGCCACAAAATCATCGACGCGAACACAGATATAACTTCGCCTATGTTAGTTCCGAGCAGAAAGCCTACAACTTTCTTTATGTTGGCATATATACCCCTACCCTCACGTACAGCGTCAACAATTGTCGCAAAGTTATCATCTGTAAGCGTCATATCCGCCGCACCCTTTGCCACATCAGTACCCGTTATACCCATTGCACAGCCTATATCAGCGGCTTTAAGCGCAGGCGCATCATTAACGCCGTCACCCGTCATGGAAACCACCTTGCCTTTTCTCTGCCATGCCTTGACTATGCGTATTTTATTCTCAGGCGAAACACGTGCATATACCGATATCTTTTCGACCATATTGTCAAGTTCACTGTCTGTCATTGCGTCAAGTTCTGCTCCTGTTATGGCCAAATCGCCCTCAAGCAGTATTCCCAGCTCTCTTGCAATAGCCGAAGCTGTCACAACATGGTCACCGGTTATCATAACAGGCTTTATTCCTGCTCTGCGACACAATGCGACAGCATCCTTTGCTTCCTTTCTCGGCGGGTCTATCATGCCAACAAGGCCCATGAATGTGAGGCCGCTTTCCATTTCTTCCGAAGTAAGCACTTCCGGTATGTTTTCTGTTTCTTTATATGCAATTGCCAAAACACGAAGTGCGTTTTTGCTCATGTCATCGTTTATTCTTCTGGCTTTTTCTATGTCGCCATTTATGCAGAGCTTTGACATAACATCAAAGGCGCCCTTAACAATGACGACATTTTTACCGTCTATTTTATTGACGACCGTCATGAGCTTGCGGTCGGAATCAAAGGGTATCTCGCCCTTTCTCGGATTTTCTTTATTAAGTTCTTCTTTGAGCAAGCCGTTTTTATGCGCCGCCAAAACTATTGCCGTTTCGGTAGGGTCGCCGATATGCTGTTCTTTGCCGTCATGAAATACTACCGAACCATCACAACAGAGCGTACCGTATTTAAGCAGTTTTTTAACGTTTTCGGAATTGCATACGCTTATATCTTCGACCGTTTCCATTCCGTCAACATACGCTTTTACAAGCGTCATGCGGTTCTGCGTAAGTGTTCCTGTTTTGTCGGAACAAATTATTGATGCGCTGCCCAATGTTTCAACGGCAGGCAAGCGGCGTATTATTGCATTTTTCTTGACCATACGCTGTACGCCTATTGAAAGCACAATAGTAACTATTGCAGGAAGTCCCTCGGGGATGGCTGAAACCGCAAGCGAAACAGCCGTCATGAATATTTCTATAACAGGTATACCGTTTGCTATACCTACAACGAATATTATTGCACATGCCGCAAGCGCAACTATGCCGAGATATTTGCCAAGCTGTGCCAGTTTTTTCTGCAACGGGGTCTGTCCTTCATCCTCATTGTCAAGCAGATTTGCTATTTTCCCCATTTCGGTATCCATGCCTGTTGCCGTGACTATCGCAAGCGCAGTGCCATAGGTTATGCTGCAGCCCGAAAAAACCATATTTGCTCTGTCGCCCAAAGGTGCATCAGCTTTGACAGTCGCTTCTGCATCTTTTTCAGACGGTACAGACTCGCCCGTAAGTGCTGACTCCTCACTCTTGAGGCTGACGCTGTGTATAAGTCGTGCATCAGCAGGCACAAAATCACCTGCTTCAAGGCGTATTATATCGCCAGGCACAAGTTCCGAAGCATCTATCACTTTTTCTTCGCCATCACGAATAACCCTTGCATGAGGCGCAGACATATTTTTGAGCGCATCAAGTGCCTTTTCGGCCTTGCTCTCCTGCATAACACCCATTACTGCATTTATTATTACTATCAAAAGTATGAGTACAGGCTCAAAAAATTCTTTTGTGTCACCCTCTACACAGGCTATTACAAATGAAATTACCGCAGCCGCAATAAGTATCAGTATCATCGCATCTTTGAACTGATCCGCAAAACGCTGCAACGTGGTTTTCTTTTTCTTTTCTCTGAGCTTATTCTCGCCAAAACGACTTCTGCGTTCGCCGATTATATTTGCTGAAAGTCCTTTTGAAACATCGGACTCAAGGTCTTTAACAACCTTTTCTTTGCTTTCACTGTGAAAAACCACTTTTATACCTCCACAAAATAGATTTTTAAGCCTTGGTTTATTATACCAATAATTTATAACAATAACGCATCACAAGCAATGGATTTTGCTTTTCAAAAGACATTTTTCACTATGTTTTTTCAATTTTAAGCACA
>JAFSFN010000039.1 GCA_017435185.1 Clostridia bacterium
CCACCATCGGCCGCAATGCCCCCTGCCCCTGCGGAAGCGGAAAAAAATATAAGCAGTGCTGCGGCAAAAATCAGTAACATACAATAATGAGTTTTGAATTTTAATACACAGTAAAGGAAGTGATCAAGTGGTACAATTGGACGAATACAAACTTCAGCTCAACGAGACAATTGCTATCCTCAACGAGGCAGGTGGGTCTCTTTGACCTCGCCAAATTGGAGGAGGAAAAAAGAGAGCTGGAAGCAGCAATGGAAGCTCCCGGATTTTGGGACGATGTTGACAACGCAAACAAGATAAATCAGCGCATAAAAGTGCTTTCAAACAAGCTCGACAAATACGCTTCGCTTCAAAGCACAGCCGAAGATATCGAAACGCTCATTCTCATGGCAGACGAAGAAGAGGACGAAAGTCTTATTGACGAAATTAAAAGTGAGATAGAAAACTTTGACAAAGCGGTTCAGGCATTAAAACTCGAAACGCTTCTCAAGGGCGAATACGACTCAAGCAACGCCGTACTGTCACTGCATGCAGGCGCAGGCGGAACGGAAGCGCAAGACTGGGTACAGATGCTCTATCGCATGTATTCCCGTTATTGTGAAAACAAGGGTTACAGCGTGAAGGTGCTCGATTTGCTCGACGGCGACGATGCAGGTATCAAGAGCGTCACATTTGAAGTTGACGGCGAAAACGCATACGGTTATCTCAAAGCCGAAAAGGGTGTTCATCGTCTTGTACGCATATCCCCCTTTGATTCATCGGGCAGGCGTCACACATCTTTTGCATCGCTCGATGTCACTCCCATATTCGACGATGACAACGATACAATCGAAATAAATGCCGATGATCTTCGCATCGACACCTATCGTTCAAGCGGCGCAGGCGGTCAGCACGTTAACAAAACCAGTTCCGCTATAAGAATCACGCACTTGCCGACAGGCATCGTTGTTCAGTGTCAGAACGAACGCAGTCAACTTCAAAACAAAGAAATGGCAATGCGTATGCTCAGAGGCAAGCTCCTTGAAGTTCAAGAGCGTGAGCGCATGGAACAAATGAGTGAAATAAAGGGCGAAATGAAGAAAATAGAATGGGGCAGTCAGATACGTTCCTATGTTTTCCAGCCTTACACAATGGTCAAAGACCATCGTACAGGAGTTGAAAACGGCAATATCCAAGCTGTTATGGACGGCGACCTTGACAGCTATATAAACGCATTTCTTGTTCAGTCATAAGCATGGAATTATGGTTTAAAAAACTGTATGTAACTGTAATTACATACATACCACTAAGAAGTTTGGGGCTTTGTGCAGCAATTGCCATAGCCCTTTCTTGCTTCTTTCTTTTGCTTCAAAAGCTCATAAAAAAGACCGCTGAGTTTTCGCTCATGCGACTATTATCATTTTCATGTCTTTTTGCATGGCTGTTTTTCATTTTTGATGCCACCGTTCTGTCACGCCTGGGCACAACAGGTATAAAACACGGCATAAATCTTCAGCTCTTCACGCCAAATCCCGAAGGAATATTCAGTACGATTATTACGGCGTTTTACAATGCGCTGATGTTTTCCCCCATTCCGCTTCTGTTCACCTTTTGCACGAAGCGGAAAAGTGCAGCCTATATAAGTATTCCCTTTTGTCTTTTGCTGGCCTTTTGTGTAGAACATCTGCAATATACACTCAAGGTGGGAATATTCGAACTTGACGACCTTATGTATTACACGCTGGGAGCTGTGCTCTCTGCGCTCATTTCTCCCCTGCTTTACAAACTCGTTTACCGAAAAAAGCTCAATCAATAATATCGGCAGTCTGATATCTTATCACTTTTTCAAGTTCTTTCGGGTTCAGTTCAACCTGAAAGCCTATTTTTCCTGCACTGAAACAAATGGTTTCATATTCGCTCACGCTCTCATGCATTGTGGTCATAAAGCATTTTTTCATGCCTATGGGCGAACATCCGCCGTGTACATATCCCGTGAGGGGCAAAAGTTCTTTCTGTTTTATCATATCCACCGACTTTTCCCCCACTGCCTTTGCCGCCTTTTTCAAATTCAGTTCCGCGGCAACG
>JAFSFN010000004.1 GCA_017435185.1 Clostridia bacterium
GAGTAACACCCACAAAGACACCCAAGCCTACTGTCAGAGTAACACCTACAAACTCGCCTACACCTACTGTGGAGATAACACCTACTATAGTTCCCACAAAGGTGCCGAGTACTTATTACATTGACAGCACTTATAAGATGATTCGTGGAGTAGCACCAAAGACAACGGCTCTCAGGTTCAAGCTCAACGCATCAAAGCTCGATATTGGCGAGTTTACCATATACGACTTGTCGGGCAATGCCGTATCAGACATGAATGTATATGTCGGAACGGGCTTTAAGGTAAAAACTGCCTCGGGTACAACATATAAGATAATTGTAACAGGTGACGGCGATGGTGACGGATTGGCAGATTAATGGAGGATTCTGACTTTGAAACTGAAAAATAAAGTTTTCAACTTTTACTGCAAGTATGCTGCTTTCATGCTTGCAGTATTTCTTGTTTTTAATGCAACAGCTTGCAGTTCTAAAGTGCCGAATGTAAGCAATAACAATAATACACCAATGCCTGCTCAAACGGCTTCAAGTCAAGTTAACGTTGAAGGCATTGCCGAAAAAATAACTGCAGAATTCTCAGAACGTGACAAAGAAGGTACATGGGAAGATAAAGATGCTGTTAAGATCGAGTTTAATGACTCAAAAACGATTTTATCAGACAGCATGGGCATAATAAGCTCTGAGCATGAACTTACTATAAGTAAAGAGGGAGTTTATGTGCTCAATGGCGAATTTACGGGTACGATAAACATTGCAGCGGATAAAACGGAAAAAGTACAGCTCGTGCTTAACGGTGTTTCATTAAAAAGCAATGACGGACCTGCCATAAATATTATTCAGGCTGATAAAGTGTTTATAACCCTAGCTCCCGATACGGAAAACACCGTGACTGACTCAAATGTATATTCATCTCTTGACGAAGACGGAGAGCCGTATGCCGCTGTTTTTTCAAAAGATGATCTTACCATAAACGGAAGCGGTTCTTTGACAGTAAACGGAAACTATATGCATGGTATAGTTTCAAAGGATGATCTTACTGTTTACGGAAGCACTATAAATGTTACAGCAAAAAATACCGCTCTCAGGGGCAGAGATGAGGTAGCAGCAAAAGATGCAGTTATTTCCGTACAGTCAAAAACCAACGGTATTGATTCAAATAATGATACGGATGAGGGCAGAGGCAATATAATTCTGGAAAACTGTGTTGTCAGTGTCATTTCGGACGGAGACGGTATTCAAGCCTCAAGAGCATTGCAGATTACCGATTCTGCAGTCAAAATCACAAGCGGCGGCGGTGCCGCTGATATCATTAAAACAGATAATGGCGGTATGGAATGGCACAGAAACGGAATGAATTTTGAAGTCAATAATCAGTATCAGTACAGTGAAGATAATAACTCAAGTTCAAAAGGTATAAAGGCAGGAACTTTATTGCGCATAGATGGCGGAAGTTTTGAAATTGATTCAAACGACGATGCTCTCCATTCAAATGGTGATGTCGTCCTTTCGCCCGACACTGTAAATATAGCTTCGGGTGATGACGGTGTCCATGCAGATACAGCTTTGTATTTATTGTCGGGAAATATTCAAATAGCGAAGAGTTACGAAGGATTGGAGGGCAGTCAGATAACCGTGAGCGGCGGTGATATAGAGGTTATATCAAGTGATGACGGTATGAACGCGGCAGGCGGTGCTGATGCTTCGGGAGTTGGCGGAATGGCTGATTTTGGATATAACCCGAAAGACAAATTTTCCGTTTCGGATTCATCAGATGCTTTTATAAAAATATTAGGCGGAAATATTCATATTAATGCCGAAGGCGACGGAATCGACAGCAATGGCTTAATAGAGGTGTTTGACGGTGTTACTTTGGTCGAAGGAACTTCCGGCGGCGGAAACGGTGCACTTGACTATCAGATAAGTGCTTGCATAAGCGGCGGTACATTTATTGCTGTAGGAAGCAGTGATATGGCTTTAGGTTTTTCTGAAGCAGAAAATCAGTGTGCCGCATTTATAAACTTCAAATCCGTTCAACAGGCAGGGTCCGCTATAGCATTGTTTGATGATGCGGATAATTTCATAATGGCATTTGCACCCATAAAACAATATTCTTCTGTTGTTATCAGTGCGCCTCAGCTTATTTCGAACAGCAGTTATGAACTCAAATACGGCGGCACTATAACTTCGGATGCGGAAAAATATATAACCGACAGCTCGCATTATTTAGGCGGAAGCACATATGCCACTTTGGAATTCACATCAACTATATTGAATATAAACGGTAATGGCAGCGGAATTTTCGGCGGCGGTGGAAGACAGCCGGGAGGAAGAAGATAGCAGATACATCAAAAAATTCAAAATTCCATACTTGAAAATCAAAAACTGATATCAAACAGGAAGCAGTCAAATTGGCTGCTTCCTTAACTTTTGAAGGCTTTACTCGTGAGTACGCCATTTTATCATGCGTTTTTCAAAGTAGGCTACAACATAATACATCAGTGCGGCTAAAATACAGAGGATAACTATACTTGCCATTACAAGGTCGAGCTTGAACACCTGACCGCCGTATACTATCAAATAGCCGAGACCTGATTTTGATACCAGATATTCGCCTACTATAACGCCTACCCAACTCATGCCGACGCTTAACTTGAGCGCATTCATTATTGTAGGAACGGAGGCAGGGAGAACTACCATTGTGAGTATTTGATATTTTGTTGCTCCCAGGGTTTTCATGAGGAATTGTTTTTCGTCTGTAATTTCATTGAAACCTGCAAGCACGCTCATTATAGTTACTATAAGTGAAATAAGCAGGCCCATTACGATTATGCTTTCAACACCTGCACCAAACCAAACGATGAGTATGGGCCCCAGTGCGATTTTCGGAAGTGCGTTCAGAACCACAAGATAGGGATCTAGTATTCTGGAAAGAGTATTGCTCCACCACAGCAAAATGGCAATCAAAGTACCGAGTACGGTTCCCACGACAAAGCCTACAACTGTTTCAAAAAGCGTTATTCCTATATGCTTAAAAAGCGCGCCTTCTTTATAAAGATTTGCTATTGAAACAATGAAGCGTGACGGTGAGCTGGAAATAAACGGATCGCTCCAGCCAAGCATAGCAGAAAGTTCCCAAAACAATATAAAAACTATAATTATCAGATACCTCATGCACGAAATAAATATATTTTTTCGTTTTATAGCATTCAAATATGCGATGTGCTCTTTTGAGTAATCATGTATTGTTGTTTTCTTCATCATCAATATCACTCCAAATCATATCAAAACAATCTTTGAAACCATTATCACTTCGTCTCATGAAGGGGGGTGTATCCTTGGTGAAATTCATTTTGTATTCACTTTTTACGTGTGCGGGTCTCTTCGAAAATACCAAAACACGTTCACTCATTGAAATTGCTTCCGAAATATCATGTGTTACCAGTATTGCAGTCTTTTTTTCCTTGCGTATAATATCGTATATTTCATCGGCAAGTTTCAATCTGGTATGAAAATCAAGCGCTGAAAACGGTTCGTCAAGAAGCAGTAAACTGGGCGAGAAGGCAAGTGTGCGTATCAGTGCGACCTTTTGACGCATTCCTCCCGAAAGCTGACGCGGATAACTGTCTTTGAAAGAATAAAGGTCATAACGCCTCAAAAGCTCAAGTGAATTTCTCTTTGTTTCATCACTCATCAAGCCTTTTACTTGTAAAGACAAAAATACATTATCCTCTATAGTCCGCCAGTCAAGCAAATGGTCACGCTGAAGCATATAGCCTATTTGTTTGCTGTTAACTTCAATAGTACCGGATGTAGGTGTTATAATTCCCGAAAGCATGGATAATACTGTGGTTTTGCCACATCCTGATGGACCTACGATGGATATGAATTCTCCGCTTTTTACATCAAGATTCAAATCGGCAACGGCTTTGTTTTCACCGCTTATATCGTGATATACAAAAGAAACATCTTTCATGCGTACAAGAGTATCTGCCATTTTTTATCTCCTCCGTATTATGAAAATAGCTTTTACACAAACAATGTATTCTCTGTAACAAGTTTGGGTGAACAATTTTTCTGCTGATGCGTATATATGTATTAAGAATGGAGTTGGAGTGAAAAATGCAAAAAAGGCCATCGCTTGTTTGTATAAGAAAAAGATATGTGAAGCGTAAGAGCTTCAGGTCTGTTGTGGTATGTGCAGTTTCGCTGATAATACTGCTGTTTTGCGGTATAAGTTTTATATGGTCACTTATATGGGCATGCATTATCATGTGTTCTTTGGAATTTTTGATTAAATACCGCAAATTTTGAAATAAATGTTGACCACTCAACAATTATGCGGTACAATGTGTTTGTTGAGTTATCAACAATAAAACAGCTTATATACTAAGGAGATCTACCATGGTTATTAGATTTGAGGAATTTACTTCAAATATTTTTTCGGCATATAAAAGTATTCTCAAGATCAAATCCTATGTAATGGGGAAATATGGGTTGAAGGCATCGCATGCAATGTGCTTGTTCTTTTTGGGGAAAAATTCCGAAGGGCTCAGTGCAGGCGAGCTTTGTGATATTTGTGACTTGGACAAGTCGGCTATTTCAAAAGTTCTGTCAACATTAAAAGACAAGCAATACATTTGCACAAACGATGAGGATACTTCAACAAAGAAGTATAAGCTGAAATATCACATAACCGAATCAGGAATGAAAATATGTGAGCTTATGAATGCTTTTATTTCAAAGGCAGTGGAAAAATGCGGCGAAGGAATAAGCGAAGAAAGCAGAAATATATTTTATTCTTCGTTAAAAAGCATCGTTGGTAATCTGGATAACTTTTATATGGAGTTGGAGAACGAAAGTATATGAATATATTCAAGAAAATATATTGCCGAGTGTTTCAGACTGTATTCAAAATAGCTATACCGATACTTCCATACAGAAATCCCGTAATACTAAACTCAGTGCAAGATATTCCTAAACAACTTAAAAGCAAGGAGATCAGCTGTGTGCTTCTTGTTACAGACAAGTCGATAAGACAGCTCGGGATATCAACTCAGCTTGAAAGTCTACTGAAAGACAACAATATAAAGTGTGTGATTTATGATGAAACCGTTGCTAATCCGACAGTGAAAAATGTCGAAGATGCTCGTGCTTTATATATAAAAAATAATTGCCGAGGCATAATCGGATTTGGCGGCGGTTCACCGATTGACTGTGCAAAAATAGTGGGAGCAAGAGTTGTAAGGCCGAATAAATCAATTTCACAGATGAAAGGCATACTTAAAATATGCAAAAAGCTGCCCTTGCTTATGGCTGTTCCCTCTACGGCCGGTACGGGTAGTGAAACTACACTGGCGGCGGTTATTACCGACGGACATAAAGGGCATAAATTTCCTATAAATGATTTTTCGCTCATTCCGCATTGTGCGGTTCTTGACCCTGCTGTTACAAAAACACTTCCGCCGCATCTTACGGCTACTACCGGAATGGATGCAATTACTCATGCGGTCGAAGCGTATATAGGCCGCTCCACTGTAAAGAGCACACGAAGTGATGCAATAGAAGCTGTTAAACTGATAGATTCCAATTTAGAAAAGGCATATAATGACGGCAATAACATGGAGGCAAGGTCAAACATGCTTTATGCGTCATTCTTGGCAGGCAGAGCATTTTCCAAATCCTATGTAGGTTATTGTCATGCGGTAGCACATTCTCTGGGAGGTAAGTATAACATACCTCACGGGCTTGCCAATGCCGTGTTGCTTCCGCATGTCCTGAAAAGTTATTTGCCGTCAAAATATGCCTGTAAAAAGCTCAAAGAGCTTGCTATAGCCATAAATCTTGTAAGCAAAGACACAAGTGACAGGGCAGCGGCTGAAGCATTTATAAACAGACTGGAGACCATGAACAAAAAAATGGGTATAACGAAGAAGTTTGACATGATTCAAAAATCTGACATCCCCATACTTGCTGCTTATGCAGAAAAGGAAGCAAATCCGTTATATCCTGTTCCGATACTGATGACAAAAGAAGAATTGCAGCAATTTTATTATGCTGTTATGGAGTGAAATATATGACAAAAGACGATATAGCAGCTGTTGTTTCAAAACAGAGAGAGTTTTTTAAGAGCGCTGCAACATTACCTGTTGCATACAGAATAGAAGCATTAAAAAAGCTTAAAGATGCTGTTAAAAGAAATGAAAAACGCATCTCACAGGCTATTGAGGCAGATTTGGGCAAGTCTGCATTTGAAAGCTATATGTGCGAAACAGGACTGGTTTTGAGCGAAATAAGTTATATGCTCAGGCATATAAGAGCATACGCAAAGGAAAAAACGGTAATAACGCCATTGCCGCAATTTGCTTCAAGAAGTTTCGTAAAGCCGATGCCGTATGGTGTAACACTGATTATGAGTCCGTGGAATTATCCGTTTTTGCTGACAATGGATCCATTGGTAGATGCGATAGCCGCAGGTAATACCGCTGTTGTTAAGCCAAGCGCATATTCGCCCGCAACAAGCAAAATAATCAAAGAGATACTTGAAAGCGTGTTTGACAGTAAATATGTAGCCGTTATCACGGGAGGCAGATCCGAAAATTCATATTTGCTTGAAGAAAAGTTCGATTACATATTCTTTACCGGTAGCAAGGTTGTCGGCACATATGTAATGGAAAAAGCAGCGGCGCATTTAACTCCCGTCACTTTGGAGCTGGGCGGAAAAAGCCCCTGTATCATCGACAAGAGTGCCAACTTAAAACTTGCCGCAAGAAGAATATGCTTCGGCAAATATCTTAACTGCGGACAGACTTGTGTGGCTCCTGATTATGTGCTCTGTGATGTAACCGTCAAAGATGAGTTTCTTGAGTATTTTAAGGCAGAGGTGAAAAAACAATACAGTGAAAACAGCTTAAATAACGCTTCATGCGGCAAGATCATAAACGAGAAGCATTTTGATCGCCTGATAGGATTAATAAACAAAAGTAAAGTCGTTTTAGGCGGAAAAAGTGAGCGTGCCTCTTTGAAGATAGAACCTACCGTGCTTGACAATGTTACATTTGATGATGCTGTGATGCAGGAAGAGATATTCGGACCGATACTGCCCGTAATCACCGTTGACAATACACAACAAGCAATAAATATCGTTAACGATAATGCGAAACCGCTTGCATTATATATATTTGCTACCGATAAAAAGATAATAAACAAAGTAACTGCCGAATGTGCTTTCGGAGGCGGTTGCATTAATGACACGATAATACATCTTGCTACATCCGGAATGGGATTTGGCGGCGTAGGTGAGAGCGGAATGGGTGCATATCACGGTAAAACAGGCTTCGATACATTCTCACATAAAAAGAGTATAGTCGATAAGAAAAACTTTATAGACTTGCCGATGCGCTATCAGCCGTATCGAGCAATAAACGGAAAGATAATCAGAATGTTTTTAAGATAACGAATGATAACAGCTGTTTTTATTGGTTTTTCGTCGCTTTTTCAAAAGCGACCTTCGGCATATGGGGCGGCGCCGCATAATTAAAATAAAAGTCGTCTGACTACATCATGGAGCTGATTTCTTTTTTCAATGTCTTTATTATCTGTTTTTCAAGGCGGGAAATATAACTTTGAGAGATACCCATCATATCGGCAACCTGTTTTTGCGTATATTCTTGGTTGTTTCCAAGGCCGAATCTCAATTCCATTATTTGTTTTTCACGCTTTGTCAGCTTTTTCATTGCCAGCATCAGCAGTTCTTTATCAACTTCGTCTTCTATGTTGCGATAAACGGTATCACTGTCAGTACCGAGAATATCACTGAGCAGCAGTTCATTTCCGTCCCAATCGGTGTTGAGCGGTTCATCAAGTGAAACTTCGAGCTTATAGCGGCATGAACGGCGCAGGAACATCAGAATTTCGTTTTCTATACAGCGTGAGGCGTATGTTGCCAGCTTTATTTTTTTATTTGGGTCAAATGTATTTACCGCCTTTATCAGACCTATAGTGCCTATCGAAACAAGGTCTTCAATATTTATACCCGTATTTTCAAATTTTCGGGCTATATAAACAACCAGACGGATATTTCTTTCTATAAGCTCCGACTTTACACTCTCATTTCCTCGAGAAAGCTCTGAAAGCAGTTTTTTTTCTTCTTCCTTAGAAAGAGGCGGCGGAAGCGATTCGCCCGAATTTACATAAAATACGGGCGTTTTTATCCCGAAGAGCTTATATACTTTTATCAAAAGCATAAAGAAACGGTTTTTTATGTTCATCATATCAAATATCCTTTCATATCAGCGGAATAAGACTTGACGGCACAAGTGCGTCGGCATTTTGAAACGGTATGGATGAAAGACCGAGGAGTGCATCTATTGCAGTATTTTTGTAGCGTATGCTTTCGGGCTTAAAAGCAAAAACTATCGATTCTCCGTTTGCAGTCATGATGGGAACGGGGATTGAGGCATCTACTTCGAGGGACGGTGCATATATCAATATGACCGGAAGGGATGTTATGGGCTCGCACAGCATATTTCCGCTGTCTATAAATGCGTTTAACCTGTAGGTTTTACTGTTGTGCGAGAAATGTAATACGATATATCCGCTGCTGCGGCGTGATAACATTCTTCGCATCAAAGCAGGGAGAGAACAGCATATGACAAAAGCTATTAGTGCAATTCTTATCGGAATTGAAGCAAATACAATATTGTTTTGAACACTTCCGCTAAATATAAACACAACAGCTATTGTAAGTCCCCCTGTTATAAATGCGGATATAAATACTGAAGCGACACTGCAAAGGTAGGATTTAATATTTGCAGACACAAAACACAGGGAAAAGAGCATACCTGATAACACCTTAAAAGGCAGTGACATAAGCAAGGGAAACAAAAAAGATAATGCGGCATATAAAGCACCGCATACAGAGAACAGTATATGTCTTGTCAATGGCAGTTTTTCGGAACGTATCACAGATGCAAGTTTCAGCATGAGGTAGTTGTAGAGTATATTATCAAGCAAGAACAATTCGATATACAAAACAGCACCTCATTTCGCTTCACTTAAATTCAACATGTATATTAGACCACATGAATCAAAGCTAAAAGCGTTGAAAGGACGCTGAATTATTTGCTGATTTTAATCGCTATTTGGTTTTAAGTCTTCAAGCAGTGCATACAACGAAAAAGCATGTGCCGTATAAGGCAGCGAAACCGTAGATGCGATAAATGACAATTGCTGTCTTGCAAGCGACTGCCACATCGGCTTTTTGGTAATATTGCCAAGTTTCAAAAAGGTGAGCGCGGCGGCAGAACTTCCGCTTGGAACATCACTGTCAGTTATTACTGAAGTGCGGTTTGCAGGGAGTTTTATATCGGATATGCTGTAATATTCGCCGCCGTCTGTGCGAAATACATGTGGAATAAGTGCGGCAATATATTCAGCATCACTTAAATAGCGGTCATCGGCAGTAGCTTTATAAAGTTCAAGCAATCCCAAAGCATAAAAAGCGTAGTCGCTGAGCTGAGAAAGTGAAACATCATTCGTACTGTGCATAAGTGTGCCGCATTTCCACATGTTCTTTTCAATGAATACATGGATCCTTTCGGCCGCATTTAACGCATCACTTATTCCCGTTACAGCAAACGCCTTTGCCAAAGCCATCATAGATAGGCCGTTATACGCGATAACTGCTGTTTTATCAACACATAGATTGCTTCTGCTGCTTCTGTAACCGTCAATTTTCTTAACAGATGATTCTATATCGAAAGGAGCTTCCATTACCTTGTTTATTCTCGGCATGCTTTTTCCTTCTTCTGCAGCGAAAGCGGAAGTAAGACAGAAATACTTGCAGAACTCGTCCGATTTTTCCTTGCCCAAAATAAAGTCAATCTCAGTTTTTGATAAAAAGTAATATCTGCCGTAAGCCATATTGAGTTCGGTACTGATGCCGGTATAAAAACTTCCGTTTTTGCTTCTCAGACAACGAAGCATAAAATCGGTGGTCTTGATTATAGCTTTTTGATAGTCGTTGTTTTGAGTGATTTTATATGCACAGCAATATGTGTACAACAAAAGCGCATTATCAGCCAAACGTTTTTCAAAACACGGCTGTTCCCATGCATGGTCATTGGCATATCTGAAAAAACCGCCGCTGATGTGGTCAAACAAGCTGCCTCGGTACATGTTTAAGAGCGTTTTTTCAGCCATGTCAAGTGCTGTTTTATCATTAAAAGAGGTATAATACTTGAGCAAAAACAATATTTGGTGCGGCATCGGAAACTTTGGAGCAAGTCCAAAGCCTCCGAAATCGGAGTCGTAGCACCTGAAAAAAGAATCGAATGCCTCACGGCATAAAAACAGGGTAGGGCGTGCTGCAGAAAAGGGAGAACTGTTGGTGCTTTCCGACAGTTCATCGGATATTTCCAAAATATCATCATGATTGTATTTCCAAAGGAATGTTATTTCGTGAAGAAGATCAACAAAGCTCAACGAGTTGTTTTTTGGAAAGCGTTCCATATATGATATTACATAGAACGGCTTTTTGAACGGAGTAAAGAACACATTCATTGGTAATGCAGTCTTGCCGTGTATTTTAATACATATACTGCTGCAAAAGTCGGATATCTCCTTGTATTCATCTTTATCTATTTTTACGGGGATATAGTCGCGATTCAACAGCTTTATCACCATTTTGTCAGCAAAGCAGTTTTTTGCCATTGATTGAGAAAAACGACAGTTTCGCTCGTAAATATGCAAAAACACAGGCTTGTTTTCATCATGGGCAATACGAAAAGTATCTTGCGACCATGAATGCCACATTATTTGTTCTTCGGAATATGTTCTGCTGCTTTTTTCAGATAATGTTATATATGCCATGCAAACTCACTCTCCTGTTTTTATTCTTGACTGAAAACGTAAAGTTTTGCATGGCATATTTTGTATTAAATGCTGAATATTACTTGGAAGTTTTAACTTCTATTGAATTACCGTCCATGACGACACATATCGTGCCGCATTCATCTGTTCTGTATGTTTGTGCGTTAATCTTTTTAAGTGCTGATACTATTTCGCGATGCGGATGACCGTAATCATTGTCGGCACCCAATGATATCAGAGCGATATCGGGATCGACAGCCGATAGAAATTCGTCACAACTTGAATTCGAACTGCCGTGATGACCAACTTTGAGAACATCTGCCTTAAAATAAGAAGTAGAAAGACGGGAGAGAGCTGTGCGCTCTGCATAGCTTTCAGCATCGCCGGTGAACATTATTGCATTATTGCCGAACTTGACACGCATCATAATGCTTGAGTTGTTCAAATCATAATCTACATTTGAGAAAGGGGAAAGTATACGCACTTCAACAGCGCTGTCCCAGTCAATGAAAGGATTATTGCTGTCTGCTTCAGCAAGATAAACCTCAGTATCAGTACTTGCTTCTAATGCCTCAAGCATATAGGTATATGATTTTGTGGTATGCGAAGCACTTGTAAGATAGAATGAAGCCACATCATAGTTTTTTATTATCTTGCCCATACAGCCTATATGGTCAGAATGCGGATGCGTTGCTACAACAACATCAAGCGATGTGATGTTAAGTTCATCAAGCAAATCTGAAACTGCGGCGTATGAATCATATTCCCCCGAATCAATAAGCATGGTCTTTCCTGCAGGGGAGATGAGCAATGAAGAATCACCTTGTCCCACATCTATCATATACATGGTAAGAGTACCGTCGGCAGTGAAGGGAGTTGCATTGCCGATATCGGTATTATTGCGGTCTGTCTCATCTGTAAATGTTATATCAGGTGATGTATAAAGTGCAGAAATGAGTTCGTTTAATAGCTGTCCGGCATATTCGTCGTTAAAGGAACAGCCTGTAAAAACAGACAAAAATACAAGGCAAACAGTAAGCAACAATGTTAAGGTTTTCATTTTTATATTCATTTTCATACAGCATATTGTAGCACAATCGTCGAAACACATCAATATATGCATCAAAAAGATTATTTTATAAAAAACATTGCAGTTTTTATGAACTTTTATGTTGACATATCTTAAACTTAGTTTTATAATAACTCTTGCAGTTTGAGTGAACTGCATCTTCAAATGCGGCCGTGGCGGAATAGGCAGACGCGTACGTTTGAGGGGCGTATGGGAGACCGTATGGGTTCAAGTCCCATCGGCCGCACCAAAAGATCTTATCATTAGATAAGGTCTTTTTAATTTATTATACTTTGGAAAGTGAAAATGAACATGCATAAGATATTGATTATAGTAGATATGCAGAATGATTTTATTGATGGAGCGCTTGGTACTGATGACGCCGTGGCAATAGTTGATAATGCATCGAAAAAAGCTGCTGCTTTTGATGGTGATATCATCGTTACATATGATACGCACAATGAAAACTATCAGAAAACACAAGAGGGCAGAAAGTTACCTGTTGAACATTGTATAAAAGGCACATATGGTTGGCAGCTCAACGACAAGATTAAAACTGCTTTGAACGGCAAAACTTTCTTAGAACTTGAAAAGCCCACATTCGGCTCTTTAATACTTCCTAAATTGATTGAAGATATCAGAAAAGATGATGAACTTTATATAGAACTTATAGGATTGTGTACTGATATATGCGTTGTTTCAAACGCACTCTTGCTCAAGGCTGCATTCCCGGAAGCTGATATTACAGTTGACTCAAACTGTTGTGCAGGAGTTTCAAAAGCAAAGCACGAAGCTGCGCTTGAGACAATGCGCTCATGCCAAATAAATGTGATTTGAATTGAAAAATATAAGTTAAGGATAAGAGCACCAGAGTATGAAAAAAGCCTTAGTGATTATACACTAAGGCTTTTGATTATTATTCGTTACATAAAACATCTGCTATTCGCTCGCAGGCATGACCGTCTCCGTAAGGATTTGAAGCATGACTCATAGCTTCGTATTCTGATGGGTCTGTAAGAAGGCGCTTGAATTCGTTATAAATAGTTTCTTCATCAGTACCAACCAGTTTTAATGTTCCGGCAGCAATTCCTTCGGGGCGTTCTGTGGTATTTCGCATTACAAGAACAGGCTTGCCGAGGCCGGGAGCTTCTTCCTGAATACCACCGCTGTCTGTAAGTATCATATAGCTGCGGGCAAGGAAATTATGGAAATCCAAAACATCCAAAGGTTCGATTATATGGATCCTGTCATCATTGCCGAGTATCTCATTAGCAGTTTCACGAACAAGGGGATTCATGTGTATTGGATAAATAGCCTTAACATCAACATGTTCATCGAGCACTCTGCGAATAGCTCTGAACATATGCTTCATCGGTTCTCCTAAATTTTCACGGCGGTGTGCAGTCAGCAATATAAGTCGGCTGCCTTTTGCCCATTCAAGTTCAGGATGAGAATATTCGTCACGAACCGTTGTGCGCAGGGCATCTATTGCAGTGTTTCCGGTAACATATATAGAATCGTCTTTTTTTCCTTCCTGTAAAAGATTCCGCTTTGATGTTTCCGTGGGCGCAAAATTGTATTTTGCGATTATGCCTACAGCCTGTCTGTTGAATTCTTCTGGGTAGGGTGAGTATATATTGTAGGTGCGAAGACCTGCTTCAACATGACCAACCGGTATTTGAAGATAGAAGCAGGCGAGCGCAGTAACGAAAGTAGTGCTGGTATCACCATGGACCAAAACCACATCTGGCAATTCTTTTTCCAAAACGCTCTTTATTCTCTCAAGAATAGTAGAAGTAACATCAAAAAGCGTCTGCTTGTCTTTCATTATTGAAAGATCGTAGTCAGGAGTTACGGAAAAAGCATCCAACACCTGATCGAGCATCTGGCGATGCTGACCTGTGACGCAAACCAAAGTTTGTACGCCTTGCCGCCTTTTGAGTTCATTGACAAGAGGGCACATTTTTATAGCTTCCGGTCTTGTGCCGAATACCAACATAACTTTTTTCATGATAACACTCTCGATTTTAGTTTATTACAGACGATATACACCGGGAAGGTCGC
This sequence comes from Clostridia bacterium, assembly GCA_017435185.1. GTDB lineage: Bacteria > Bacillota > Clostridia > Christensenellales > CAG-138 > RGIG3096. Next base: position 13,999 of record JAFSFN010000004.1, read on the forward strand.
ATACTTTTCTTGTGTCAAGTATGATCTTGTCTTTTAACTTGTCCATATTGGATATAATTTCGTCGTGACCGACCATTATAACAACAATATCTATATCCTTGAGGAATGCATCAAAATCGTGATACTGATTGTTTACTATATCGTTTTCAATGAACGGATCATATACTTTCAAGCCGCTTGCAAGATGGCGTTCCTGGCTTTCCAAAAGCTGGAGAGTAGGGGATTCCCTGCAATCATCAACATTCTGCTTGTATGTAAGACCGTAAAGACCGACTTTTGAAATGTCTTTTATGCCTTTTTCCTGCATTATCTCGTAGATCCTGTTAAGAACAAAGTCAGGCATGCTGTCGTTTATTCTCATAGATTCATTAATAACATTGGCAAGGCTCGGATAATCGCCGACCAAGAACCAGGGGTCAACGCTTATGCAATGTCCGCCGACACCGGGACCGGGCTGAAGAATATTGACACGAGGATGCATATTACAGATGCGTATTATCTCATAAACATCCATATTGTCGTGACTGCATATCTTAGCAAGCTCGTTTGCAAAAGCAATATTGACTGCACGAAATGTGTTTTCAACGACTTTTGTCATCTCGGCGGTACGGATATCAGTGACAACTATATCGCCTTTGCAGAAAGAAGCATACATATCTTTAACTTTTTCACCGATTTTTCTGTCGTCTGCACCGATAGTTCTGTTGTTATGAAGCAGTTCATATACCATGTTTCCGGGAATAATACGCTCAGGTGCATGCACAAGATGAATGTCTTCGCCTATAACAAAACCGTTTTCTTCGATAACCGGTCGAACAAACTTATCTATAGTGCCGGGAGCAACAGTGGATTCGACAACAACGACAGCACCTTTTTCGCAGACCTGCATAATACTATTTACAGCTGCGATTACATAACTTGCATCAACCTTTTTGCTGAATTTATCATAGGGGGTGGGGACTGAAACTATATATGTGTCAGTCACCTGATATTCGGTGGAAAACTCAATGCCGTGTTCTACGGCTGCGTTAAAAAGTTCGTCAAGCCCATCTTCCTTGAAAGTGGTATGACCTGCATTGAGAGTGGCAACGAGGTCCTTATTATAATCTGTGCCCACTACTTCAACACCGTGAGAAGCGAGCATCAAAGCTGTTGGAAGACCAATATAACCAAGACCTATTACATTTATCTTTGACATAAAATCTACCTCCGATCTTATTGTTGGATGTCCATTAATTCTTTTTCAAGCAATGCTGCCGAACTTTGCCTTGAATATTTGGTCAGCATAAGCTTTTTTGCATCTTCACGATGTTTAAGTATTTGCTCAAGATGCTCATAAATTTCAAGGAAAGCTGTCCATAATGCTTCTTCATCATTGGGGGTAACAGCAATTCCAAGTTTACTTTCGTTCAATATATCAGCTGCATCGCCGACTGCCGAAAGAAGTACGGGACAGCCGACACCTAAAGCTTCAAACATCTTTGTAGGCACACTGTCGAGCATCTTATCGCTTTTCAAGGACACAAAACTCAATTGAGCGTGTTTAAGCACAGTATACATATAAACATTGGGAAGACGGCCTGCAAAAACAACATTGTCTAAATTCATGTCACAAGCATGCTGTTTTAATATGTTTTCTTCCATACCGCCGCCAAACAAAAGGAACTGAACATCCATGCCGTTTTCTTTAGCGCGTTTTGCAATATTGAGAAGTTGCATAAGCCCTTGTGCAAGGCCGAGATTCCCGACATATACACAAGTAAACTTTTTATCCATGGCATATTTGTCTGCAAGCTCCGGATAATCTTTGTTTTTGAGAAAATTCTCATCCAGTCCGTTTGTAATGTGCATCACATGAGCGCTCATCATATAGTTTTGCAGTTTCTTTACTTTGCCCGGACTTACTGTTGTAACAAGATCTGAATGCTTCAGCATGAAGTTCCGTATAAACTGAAAGACCTTACTAAAGAAGCTGTCTTTTTCAAAACTGCCCATTTCCCATGCGACATCGGGCCAAATATCACGCACATCATAGACGAGCTTTGCTTTCTTAAACTTTGCTATTAACCAACCTGCCATACTTATAAGTGCGGGTGGGGAAGTGGTTATAACAGTATCTGCTTTTCCGGCTTTGAATGATACAAAAAAAGAACTGACAGCAACGCCGATATTATTCATAAAGCGTTTTAATGTGCTTTTATCTTTTATTGAAAAAGTAGGACAATAAAAAACATTCGGGCACTCCTTTATTTCACCGTCAGGGCGAGGAGCCAATATGCTGACATGATGACCTTTTTGTTCCAATAC
>JAFSFN010000040.1 GCA_017435185.1 Clostridia bacterium
TAATAACACTTACGATGATAATAAACCTGATAGGAGATCTGTTTGTCGATGTAAGGCAGATATTCAATCTTTACTGACTGCAAAAGAGGAAGAAAAATGACTGTATTCACACTTGTCGGTCTTGCACTTGTGGGCGTAAGTGCGGCTGTCGTGATAAAGGCATACAGACCGGATATTGCACTTTCGGTGAGTGCGGCACTGAGCATAGCTTTGCTCATTGCGGCAACAGAACCTTTACAGGAGATATTTTCAAACATATCTCAAGCGGCTTCAAAGTATGGGATAGAACAAGATTATGTGAAGCTCATTTTGAAGATAATAGGGCTTTCATATCTTGCAAGATTTGCTTCAGACATTTGTAATGACTCGGGCGAGACCGCTTTGGGCAACAAAGTGGAATTGTGCGGAAGACTGATGATAATCTCGGTGTGTGTGCCTGTTGTTATGGAGATACTTTCGTCGGTATCGGAACTTATGAACATATGAAAAAGATAATTTATGCGATGTTGTTGGCTTTGTTTTGCCTGCCTTGTGTTTCTTATGCGGAAAATGAGGATATAGAAGCGCAGATAGAATATGAACTCAGTCAATATGATCTTTCGGCATGGGACGATTACTTTAAGGGTCTGCCTGAAAATATACAGTCGGTGATTGGCAGCGATGCCCAAAGCATGATTGAAGGCTATGCCGCAGGCGAGGCGAACAGCGACTATAACGGCACGCTTGAAAATGTAAAGAACATGTTGCTGTCGGCGCTTAAAGAAAACATATTTCCGCTTGCTTTGATAGTGGCAATATCGGCGCTTTCGGGACTTGCAGGTGTGTTGACGGATGATTCTGTCAAAAAGACAGGAGAAAACGCTGTTGCTTTTATATGTACGGGGCTGTGTGTGCTGTTGCTCATGCACGAATTCTCAAGGATAAGCGCCGCCGCATCTGCCGCCGTATACAGTCTTACGGGCTTTACCGAAGCAACAACACCTGTTCTTGCCGCAATGATAGCCGCAGCAGGCAGTGTGGGAACGAGCGGAATGCTCTCGCCGCTTTCAGTGTTTCTCAATACCACGGTCGTGGGTATGTTTGAAAACATAATAATGCCGCTCACACTTTCTTCGGCGGCTATTGCTTCGGTGGGTGCACTCACACATTCGACACGCATGGCACATCTGCTCAAGCTGATAAAGACGGTGCTTAAATGGATAATCGGCTTGGTGTTCACTGTGTATCTGGGGATGCTCACGGTGCAGGGAATTGCCGCATACAGCGCGGACAGCATAGCGTTAAAAAGCGCAAAGTTTGCGCTTGACAAATCAGTTCCGGTTGTTGGAAGTGTGGTGTCGGGTACGCTTTCCACCGTTATGTCATGTGCAGGCATGATTAAGAATGCGGCAGGCATAAGCGCAGTGCTCATAAGTTGTGCATATGTGCTGTCGCCTCTTCTGTGCATAGGTGGGGCAACACTTGCTTTCAGAATAGGTGCGGCACTGTGCGAAACGGTTGCGGACGGTGCCATACCGTCGCTTCTGTCATCGCTTGCGGATGTGTGCAATTATCTTTTTGCCGCAGTAGTGGCAACGGGAATAATGTTCATGATAACGCTGGGACTTTGCATAATGGTAGGTGGATGATAATGGCGGTGTTTTCGCAGGCGGTAGTGAAATTGATGGCGGCAAGTATTATTTGCAGTATATGCGAGTTCGTTCTGCCGTCGGGCCGCATCGGCAAAAGTGCACAAAGGGGGGTAAATGTAATAATGCTGCTTCTCACGGTTGAAACGGTGACAGCATTATTTGGCGGAATATGAAGTTTTTGAATTCTGTTGTCCGGCACATGAAAGCGAACAAAAAATTTGAGATGCTCGTATACGGAATCCTGGCCGCTATGGGAATAATTCTATATTTGAGCTTTTCGACAGGCTCAAATGACAACGGCGGCGCATCGAACATATATGATCATCAAGAAAGTACCGTAATGACACAGA
>JAFSFN010000041.1 GCA_017435185.1 Clostridia bacterium
AATGTGCGAGGCAAGCTGTTCAACCATGTAATGGGGCTTGGTCAGCAGGAGATGCTTGAGTTTTCGGTGCCGAGCCTTATTACCAGAACTACCAACGATATAACGCAAGTGCAGATGCTCATTGCAATGGGGCTTCAAATATTCATAAAAGCTCCCGTGATGGCGGTTTGGGCAGTCATTAAAATACTTGGCAAGAGTCGTGAATTGTCGTTTGTGACGGCAGGATTCGTTGTGGTGATAAGCGTGTCGGTGCGTTGCATAATGCTCACCGTACTGCCAAGGTTCAGATTTGTCCAGAAGCTGACAGATAAAATAAACAAGGTTGTTCGTGAAAACTTGACGGGCATAAATGTTGTTCATGCTTTCAATGCCGAGGAATATCAAAACGATAAGTTTGACAAGGTAAACACCGAAATGATGAAAACACAGCTTTTCAATCAGCGTATGTTTTCATTCATGCAGCCCATAATGACACTCGGAATGAACGGCCTTTCTCTTTCGATATACTGGGTGGGTGCGGCGCTCTTGAACGCCATTGCGTTCACCGATGTTGCGGCAAGGCTCGGAATGTTCAGCGATATCGTAGTTTTCAGTACATATGCTACTCATGTGGTTATTTCATTCATGATGATGGTAATGATATTCATGATGCTTCCGCCGGCACTTATTTCGGCAGAGCGCATAAATGCAGTGCTTGACAGAAAGCCGAATGTCAAAGAGGGCTCGGTAAACGAGGGCAGGGAAGTTGGTACGGTTGAATTTAAGAATGTCACATTCCGCTATCCCGATGCGGGTGAAGATGAACTCATTGACATCAGCTTCAAAGTCAACAGGGGCGAAACGCTCGCCATAATAGGTGCAACGGGCAGCGGTAAGACCACTCTTATAAGTCTCATACCGAGATTTTTTGATGCGACAAAGGGCGAAGTGCTCGTTGACGGCGTGAATGTTCGGGACTACACTTTTGATGCGCTTTACAACAGGCTCGGTTATGTGACACAGAAGGCAGTGCTTTTTGCCGGAAGTATAAAGGAAAATATAACATTCGGTGAGAGTGCACAGACGACTGACGATGCCGATGTTGATAAGGCGATAGAGCTTGCGCAGGCGGCAGAATTTGTAAACAGGCTCGAGGGCGGCAAGGAATACAGCATAGCTCAGGCAGGAAAGAATGTATCGGGCGGCCAAAAGCAGAGAATATCCATTGCAAGAGCACTTGCAAGAAGGAGCGAGATACTCATATTTGACGATTCATTCTCGGCGCTTGACTATCGCACCGATGCAATGCTCAGAGCAGGACTTGAAAAGGAACTTGGCGGCACAACGAAGATAATAGTTGCTCAGCGAATAAGCACCATACGCAATGCCGACAAGATAATAGTGCTTGATGACGGCAGGATGGCAGGCATGGGTACGCACGATGAACTCATGAAAAACTGTGAGATATACAGAGAGATCGCCGTGTCACAGCTTTCGGCCCGGGAATTGGCTTAAAGAAGGAGGGTGCTTAAAAATGAGAAGAAACTATGTGCCCATGCACGATGTCGGCAGTACCGATATGGGCGGTGCAGTCAAGAAGATTGCCGCATATCTCAACAAGAGCGCATTTGCTGTGTTGGCGGCGCTTGCACTTGCGGCGCTCAGCGCAGTGCTCTCCATAATAGGTCCCGACAAGATAGGCGAAATGACCACGCTCATGCAGCAGGCCCTTTTTGCTGATATTGACCTTGGCGCAATAGCCGAGGTTGGAATATATCTGCTGTGCATATACGGCATGAGTGCCGTTTGCGGATTTACTCAGCATTATATAATGGCAACGGTCACGCTCAAGACCTCAAAACGGATGAGGGGCGAGCTTTGCGAAAAGATAAACCGTGTGCCGCAGGAGTATTTCAACGCCTCATCACAGGGTGATATACTCAGCCGCATGACCAACGATGTATCAAATCTTCAGCAGGGACTGTCAAACGGTCTGCCCGGCATAATAAGCTCGGCGGCACAGTTCGTGGGCTGTCTGCTCATGATGTTCATAACACAGTGGCGTCTTGCTTTCTGCGTACTCGGTGTAACTTTTGTCGGCCTCTTTCTCGTTATGCTCATAATGAAGAATTCTCAGAAATATTTTGCCGCGCGTCAGCAGGGACTGGGTGACCTTAACGGCTTTGTTGAAGAGATGTATTCAGGGCATGCGGTCGTTCGTATATCACGAGCGGATAAAAAGATAAAAAATCGCTTTGAAAAGCTCAATGATGCGCTCTATAGTGCAAACTGGAAGTCCCAGTTTTTGTCGGGCATAATGCAGCCGATAATGAATGTTATAGGTAATGTGGGCTATGTCGCAGTGTGTGTCGTGGGCTCAATACTTGCTATGAACGGCATTATCAAATTCGGCGTTATAGTTTCGTTCATATTGTATGTGCGCCTGTTTACAGGACCGCTTGGGCAGATAGCACAGGGCATGACAAATATGCAGATGTCGGCGGCGGCCGCAAACAGAATATTCGATTTCCTTGAAGAAAATGAAATGAGTGACGAGAGCGAAAAAACAAGTGTGCTCTCAAATATAAAGGGTGATGTGGAATTTAAGAATGTGCGCTTTGCATATCCTGACAATAAAGATAAAATAATAATCAAAAACTTCTCGGCTGTCGTTGAGGCAGGCCAAAAAGTGGCGATAGTAGGTCCTACGGGCGCAGGCAAGACCACCATGGTCAATCTGCTCATGCGATTCTTTGAGATAAACAGCGGCAGTATATGTATTGACGGTGTGCCCATTAATTCAATAAAGCGCACAAATGTGCATGAGCTTTTCAGCATGGTATTGCAGGATACTTGGCTCTTTGACGGAACAGTAAGAGAGAATCTTGTATATAACCTTGAAAATGTCACTGATGATGACCTTGTGCGTGTGTGCCGCACCTGCGGAATATACCGATTCATACGCTCACTGCCCAACGGTTTTGACACTGTGCTTTCTGAAAGCACCACCATCTCCGCAGGCCAAAAACAGCTTCTCACCATTGCAAGGGCTATGCTCCAGAACAGTCCCATGCTCATACTTGATGAGGCTACTTCATCGGTCGATACAAGAACCGAGTCAATAATACAGCGTGCAATGGATGAGCGTACAAAGGGCAGAACGAGCTTTGTTATAGCGCACAGAT
>JAFSFN010000042.1 GCA_017435185.1 Clostridia bacterium
CTTTGACTCCAACAGCAATTACAGTAAATTTAGACGGAAAACAATCACTGGCGGTTTATTATGGTCAGTTTGATGATAATGGTCATAAATACGCTGAATTTATAAATTTCCTCTATGAGGACGCAAGCGGCAGTCCTGTTGTTGTATATGCTTCGCTCTATTGTGACTACTCAAATGTTGATATTTTTGAATTTGTAAGTAAGCTTTCTTTTGAACATGTACCTGTTAACCGCACAATTGAAGAATAATATTAAAAAGGCTCTCTGTAAAACGGAGAGCCTTTTGTTTACTTTTTCCCCATATATTCCTTTGCTTTTTTGACAAGCCATTCAAAAGGTTCGCTTATGTCCATTCTTTCGGGATGTGTCTGCAAGCCCAATATTCTGCCGTTTTCATGCTCTATGGCTTCAACTATGCCCTCTTCTGAGCGTGCTGTAACCCTTACTCCTTTTCCCACGGTGTTAACAGCCTGATGATGAGAACTCCATATTTCTTTTTTATTACCGAGCACTTGCCTTGCAACGGTATTCGGCTCTGTATAAACAGTATGGGAGCCGCGCTCTTTAAGCAGCATATGGCGCTCATTATAGCCCGCTTCGTTTATGTCACGGTGAAGCGTTCCGCCAAGCATCACATTAACAAGCTGATGGCCTCTGCATATGCCGAGAATGGGAATGCCTGCTTCATTTGCCTGCACAAAAAGTCTGCTTTCAAACTCATCACGGCCTTCGTTAACATCATCCAAAATCTCTGAGTTTTCATAACCCGCAAACGCAGGGGAAAGGTCACCGCCGCCTGAAAAAACTATGCCGTCAAGTACCGAAACATCATTGAAATAGGCGGGAAGTATCACGGGGATTCCGCCCATTTCCGCTATTTTTGCACAATAGGCGTAGTAAAGTGTGTATTTCATTCCGTCAAATGTGGGAGTTATACCTATCAGCGGTTTTCTTTTATTATTCATACAAAATCCCTCACGATTTTCAGCAGTATTTCTTTTTTATTATCCTGCGGCTTTAATGCACAGTGTAAAAACAGCTTATGCTTTATTTCGCCCACTTTTTTTGACGGCGGCAGGGAAAGTGCTTCCATTATGTCCGCGCCTGTGCATTCAAGCTCTTTTTCATCAAAGGGCACGCCCTCATCCTGCATCTTTTTTATTATCTTCTTCCATTTTTCGGCAGTATCGACTTCGCCTTTTATTATACCCGAGCCATGCACATCGGCTTCACGGATATCGCACAGCTCCAAAGCCGCTTCAAGCCCAATTTCAACAAACTTTTTGCGTATCGTTTTCTCTTTTGCGGTACCCATTAAATCATACATATGATTTCGTACAAGCAAACATACCTTTTGTGTAAATTCGTTTGAACATTTGAGTCTTTTCAACACAGCTTCGGCAATCTTTTCGCCCTCTATATCATGATTATAAAACTTACCTGTTCTGTTGAGCATTACGGGCTTTCCCACATCATGGAGCAATGCCGCCATTCGCATTGACAACTCCGGCTTTGCACATGCTGCAGTATGCAGCATATGGTCAAGCACATCATACGCATGATGAGTGGGCTTTTGAACCATGCCCTTTCCTTTAACTATCTCAGGCAATATTATATCGAGAGCGCCTACATCTTTCAGCAAAAAGAGCCCGAAGAGCACATTATTTTCTCCGTTTTTTGTGTTTTTTCCATAGCGAACATCGCTCATCAATATTTTTAAGAGCTCGTCTCTTATCCTTTCGGAAGAAATATCGGCAAGACCGCCAACATTTTTCTTTGCGCAAGCAAGTGTTTTTTCTTCGATGTCAAATCCGAGCTCGCTTGCAAAACGCACAAGGCGCATTATTCTGAGGCCGTCATCTCTCAAAATTATGTCAGGGTCTTTACTTGTAGCACGTATAAGGCCTTTTTCAAGGTCATACATACCGCCTGTCGGGTCTATTATTTTATTTTCCTCAATATCAAAATACAACGCATTAACTGTGAAATCACGCCTGAACGCGTCTTTTTCAAGGCTTTCTGAAAACACAACACCCATAGGCTTGTGTGCTCCATCCCCTGCATATGTATCACTTCTGAATGTGGTATGTTCGGTGGCAAAATCACCGATATGAATTTCAACCGTACCGAACTTAACGCCTTTTTCTACAACCTTTATCCCATGCTTATGACAAAGTGCTATGACTTCCTCGGGAAGCATAGCACTGCAAGTGTCTATATCGCTTATAGGCAGTGAAAGAAGTGTATTTCTTATCATGCCGCCTACGGCAAAGAGCTTTTTACCCTCTGCCGCAAACAGCTCGCTTAAATATTTAAGTTCTTTTGATATTACAACTTCCATCAATTATAATTTTCTTTATTAAAAGCGATATTATTCATTTGTTTCAGTCGTTTCAACCGTTTCGGTATCTTCTTCGCTCTCATCGTGAGGAACGAGCGCAACGCCTGCGACCTTTGTACCATCGGCAATACGCATGAGTCTTACGCCCTGTGTATTTCTTGAGATAACATTTATCTGGTCGATGGGAAGTCTTATAACGGTACCGTCATCACGAACCATCATAACGTCTTCATCGCCGTTTGCCATCTTCATACAGCACATATCACCTGTCTTATTGTTTATATTCATTGCAATAAGACCCTTACCGCCTCTGCGTTGTGTTCTGTATGCTTCTTCA
>JAFSFN010000043.1 GCA_017435185.1 Clostridia bacterium
CGTTGAGTGCACTGCCGCAGACTGATGATACCTGACCGTTTGAATTGCCGAAGTTACTCATGTTCTTCCATGCGATTTCAGCAACTTTTTCTATTGAAACACTGGTATCGGAAATGCCGTTGTTCGCATTATTGCTTGCAGGTCCCATTTTCTTGTAAGCAACTGCAGTGGAAGCTGTATAGCCGCTCAAACCGGAAGCGGACCATGCACCTGTTACGCCGGCTATGGCATAACCTGCAAGGTATGCCCAGTCCTGATCGCTCATTGTCTTGCCGCCAACCGTAACTGCCTTGGGTATGGAGTATTCGGTTTCGAGATTTTTATATGTATCGTAGTGTGATACGATCTGTTCTGCGGCGGCTGCGATTTCAGCAACTGTGAATGTTGTGCCGTCAGTGATACTGCTCAAAGCAGGATGCTGAGTGGGATATGCGCCGTCAGGGAGAGTTGTCTGCGAGGGAGTCTGTGTGGAAGGAGGTGTTGTTTCGGGGTCATCCGTGGATTCTGTTGAAGGAACATACTCAAGAGGTACGCTGTTAGGCAATGTGCCGTTATCTGCATATGCCGCAAGAACTCGAGAGAACATGAGCAAGCCTGCTTCGTATGTCATCTGACCTGTGTAATCAGCTACTGCAAAGCCGTTTGCGTTGCTGTCTGTTGTCGGGTAGAAAGCCGATGCGCCTACCGTACCTGCGCCTGTACCGTTTACATAAACTGTCTGACGGATTGCAAAGTTCATGTAGAAGTCTTTAGAGGCTTCGGTTGCATCTGCACCGCTTGTCATCTTGATATCGTAATTTGCGACAAGTGTGGGAACATTGTACTTGTGGCTTGCATTTGCGTATGTAGCTGTTAAGTTGTTGTTGTAGATATCCTGAATCGCATGTGCCGCAATGATGTAGTAATTCTGCTGTGCAACTGTAAGACCGTCAACTGTTACGCCGTCAGTGTAGAAAGGTGTGCCGCTTGTGTAACCGTTGGCTGCTGCCTTGGCTGCTGCTGCAACTTCAGCTATCGTAAATATGCCGTCGGGAGCCTGAGTTTCAGCAGGTGTTTGAGTGCTTGTAGGCTCGGGAGTTTCTGTAGCTTCAGGTGTTTCTGTAGCTATAGGAGTTTCGGTAGCTTCGGGAGTTTCTGTAGCTATAGGAGTTTCGGTAGCTATAGGAGTTTCTGTAGCTATAGGAGTTTCGGTAGCTTCGGGAGTTTCGGTAGCTTCAGGTGTTTCGGTAACTTCAGGAGTTTCTGTAGCTACAGGTGTTTCGGTAACTTCAGGAGACTCTGTTGTGCCGGGTGTGGGTATGAGTTGTATTCCCAAAATGTGCTTTTGAAGAGCAGCTATATCGCGGGAGTTGATTTGGCCGTCACCGGTAATGTCGGCGGCGGACTGCTCTGATTCGCTGAATTGCGTCAAGCCTACAATGGCCTTCTGTAAAGAGGCTATATCACGAGAGTTGATATTATCATCACCTGTGACATCGCCAAGCTCATATGCCGCAAAAGAAACGGGTATCACGGACAATGTAAGCATGATTGCCATGATGAGTGAGAGTAGTTTTTTCATTAAATTAACCTCCTGAAAAATATAACTTTATTTTGATTCGGCATCTTTTGTTGAATGACCGAACATTTTCTGCTTTGCGTAATGGAACAATGCTATCACTGCAAGAACGATTGCCATGGAATATATGATCCAATCGAAATTGCCGAGTGTGGGAACAAAGTTTTTTATAAGTGTGAGGATAACGCCGACATTAAAAAAACCTGCGGCAGTTTTTCCGAACCAGTCGGCATATACTACCGTGTTGCGTTTTTTAAGAAGAAATATTCCGCCGAATATCATGAGCAGTTCTTTTACGACCGCTATAGCAAGAATGGGCCAGGGAAGCCAGCCGCGGAAGAAAAAGCAGGAAAGCGCACTTATGAGCATGAGCTTATCGGCAAGAGGGTCGAGCAGTTTGCCGATATCGCTTATCCAATTATTGCGGCGGGCAAGATAGCCGTCTAAAATATCGGTAAAGAAAGCTGTGCAATATACAATAATGCAGGCAAGATACTGTTCGTTGCAGAAAAATGCAATGAACACGCCCACCAAAATAATTCTGAATATGCACAGTATGTTAGGAATATGACGCATACACAAACCTCCGTCGACTATATATTATAGCCTATTAAAAATAGGATTGCCATAATTATTTAATAAATTGTGCACTTTGTTTGGATTGACAAAAAGTGATGATAGGTTATAGAATAAAATTCGGTTGATTCCGTATATACAAAAGGAGAATGTAAAATGAAGAAGTTTTTTAAGGTTTCCTTGGCACTCGTTATGTCGTTGCTTATGGCGGTCGGCGTTTTTGCGGGCTGTAAGGCAGTCGTTACCGATTATTATGTCGGTAAAGTAGGTAACATCGATATAATGGCAAGCGCATTTTATAATCAGTGTGCAACTTATGCCAACATGTACAGCTACTACGGTCTGTCCGCAGACAATTATATGGACGAAATAAAAGAAACTGTATTTGAGTCTATGGTCGATCAGTATCTGCCTGTTTATCATGCAAACAAGGCAGGCATAAAGCTCGATGAAGCGGATGAAGCAATAATTCAGGAAAAGCTTGCTGAATATGTTGACAGTACTCTTGCATCATATGCAAGCCAGGTCGATTCATCAATAACGGATGAAGCTGCGATACGTGAAGCAGAAATGGCACTTTTTGTTGCAGATCTTGAAGAAGGCGGATATACATATGACAGCTACATCAATGAAAAGATGTACAAAGAATATGCAGATTCTCGCCTTGCTGAAAAAATGTATGACAAGGTCATAGCAG
>JAFSFN010000044.1 GCA_017435185.1 Clostridia bacterium
ATTGGCAGCAGAGAAGGAAAATTTTGCTCAGACTCCCGAATCCTATTATACTATGTACAGCTCATACATCAGCACAAAGAACAGTACCGATGAAGCTACAGCAAACTCAGCAATTCCTCCGCTCACAGTGCCCGAAGGCTATTATTTCGTAACACATATACTCGTTATGAATGCAGAGGAAGGCGAAGAGAAGGATGTTGAAGCTATAGTTGCGGAAATCGAAGCTGAAATAGCAACTTTGCCTGAAACAGCAACAGCAGAAGAAAAAATAGCAAAGTTCAATGAACTCATTGAAAAGTATAATGAAGATCCCGGTCTTGACAGCGAACCCTACAAGACAGAAGGCTATCTCATGCATGAATCACTCAACAACGACAGCACAACAACATATGACCCTGCTTTCTATGAAGCAGCATTGGATTTGGAAAACATGGGTGATATAAGTGCTCCTGTTGAAGGCGAAAACGGCACACATATCATCATTCGTCTTAATGATGTTGAAGTAAAGGATGTTGATTTTGCATCTGTAAAGGACGCTATAACAGAAAATGTTAAGGTAGAGCAGGAAAACACTGTTTACGAAGAACAGCTTGCTGCTTGGCGTGAAACAACAAAGATAGTCAAAAACGAGTCAAGAATTGCTGCATTGAACATCGTAACCACTACATCAACAGGTCTTGATGAATAATAAAAAAAGCATGAAACGATGCCTGCCGTTTTTTAGCGGCAGGCATTTCTTAAAAATAAGGAGAAGTGCAGATGACTGAAAGATTATATTATTGCGATAAACTGTATGAATGTGAGGCAAAAGTGTTATCCTGCGAAAAATGCGATGGCGGTTATGCCGTAAAACTCAACAGAACGGTTATTTTTCCCGAGAGCGGAGGTCAGCTTTCCGACACGGGAACGATTGACAGTGCCAGAATACTGCGAGCCGAAGAAGACGGCGAGGATGTGATACATATTTGCGATGCACCTGTTGAAATGGGTGAAACGGTTTGTGTCAAGGCAGATATAGAGCCGCGTCTTGATCATACTCGTCAGCATACGGGCGAGCATATCCTGTCAGGGCTTATTTCCAAAATGTTCGGCGCAGTTAATGTGGGCTTCCACATGGCAAAGGATTACTGCACAATAGATATCGACTCGGTGCTTGACAAGGAACAGCTTTTGAAACTTGAACTTGAGGCAAATCGTGCGGTGATGCGCAATGTCAAAATAACGACCGAGACAGTTGACGGAAGCGAGCTTGAAAACATCAGTCTAAGAAAGGTAGCCAAAGGTCTTGAAGGTGAGGTAAGGATAGTTTATATAGGTGATGTCGATTCGTGTACATGCTGCGGTACACACTGTGCATACAGCGGTGAAGTGGGTGCGATAGCTATAACCGATTCAATGAAATACAAGCAGGGCACACGCTTGTGGTTTGCTTGCGGCGAAAGGGCGATAAAGGCATCTCAAAGTAATGCGGAAACAGTTTCAAAGATAGCAAACAGATTTTCAACAAACAGGGATGAAGTGTTTAATGCGGTTGCAAAACAGGGCGATGAACTTAATAAAACTCGTCGCGAACTGAAAAAACGCACAGATATGCTGCTTGAATATAAAGCACAGGAACTTGAAAATGCGGCAGAAGATGTCAACGGAACAAAGCTGACTGTTGCAAATCTTGAAGGAATGGCGATGCAGGAACTCAAAACACTTGCCGAGAAACTGCCAAGCGGCATAAAGCGTGCGGCCGTACTCTTTGCTCAGAACGATGAAGCATTGTTTTATCTTGTAAAGACGAGCGGCGCCGTTAAGCAGAACGCAAGAGAAATATGCCTTGTGATAAATGCCATGCTCGGCGGCAAAGGCGGCGGCAGGGAAGAATTGGCTCAGGGAAGCAGCAGTCCTGTCAACAATGCAGAAGAAACTGCGGCACAGCTTAGTGTATACCTCAAAAAGTCGCTGCAATAAATTTTTTTGAGAAATTTTGCTTAAATTCAGCAGGAAAAACAAATAAAATGCAGAATATTATAAATACAAGACAAAGTTCTTGTTTTACATAGACATTAATCATAAATATCAAAAAGGCGAAAAGCATTTGAAAGGGGGACTGCAAAATGATTGACTACAGTTCAAACGGCTGTATAGTTGCAGTTTCGGTGAGTAAAAGTGCTCTCGCAATTGCTTAATACAGTCGTTATAAACAAAAACAGCAAAGTCGGCATTTGTCGGCTTTGTTTTTTTATAAAACGACTTACGCACATACAAGCACACAAATAGCATCACTTGCAATAACAAGCGGAAGCGCATACAATAAAACAATAGCGTAGTGGCTGCTTTTTTGGTGAACATATCTAATTTGGCGTTGACATGGGTGGAATTTTCTGATGAAATCATTCATTGAGCCGCTCCGTGACGGTTTTTAAGTTTGTCATGCAAAGCGTGACGGCACCGACCATGGGCGAGACTGGTATAAGGAGGATACACTTGTATGTACGCTATTATCCGTACCGGAGGTAAGCAGTATAAGGTCGAGCAGGGTGATGAGATTCTCGTCGAAAAGCTTGATGCTGAAGTAGGTGCAGAAGTTAAGTTTGAAGTACTTATGCTTTGCAGCGAAGAAGGCACCAAGATCGGCACACCTGTTGTAGCAGGTTCTGCTGTTACGGCTGAAGTACTCGAACAGGGCAAGGCTAAAAAGGTTGTCGTGTTCAAGTATAAGCCCAAGAAGAACATTCGCAAGAAGCAGGGTCACCGTCAGCCTTTCACAAAAGTTAAGATCAAGGCTATCGTATAATGACAACGGCTACAATCTTTCGCTCAAAAGGGCACACTGTAGGTTTTGAGGTTAGCGGTCACGCACTTGCCGGTGAAGAAGGAAACGACATTGTTTGCAGTGCGATATCGGCGCTCAGTCAGACTGCACTCATGGGCATAGTCGAGCTTTTGAGGCTTGAATGTGCATATGAAGTGGCATACGGCAACATATATTGCATGCTTGGCAGTGGTGTCACCGGGCAGGAAGAAGAAAAAGCAGAAATCATTTTTGACACAATGGCGTTGGGGCTTCGCTCCATAGCCGAGAATTACAAAGAGAACCTCAAAGTAATCGAGAAGGAGGTATGAATCGTGCTTAACATCAATTTGCAACTTTTTGCACATAAAAAGGGCGTAGGTAGTACACGTAACGGCCGTGACAGCGAATCAAAGCGTTTGGGACCCAAGCGTGCAGACGGTCAGTATGTACTTGCAGGAAACATCCTTGTAAGACAGCGTGGAACACATTTCCACCCCGGCACTAATGTTGGCATCGGCAAGGACGATACGCTTTTTGCAAAGGTAAACGGCGTTGTTCGTTTTGAAACAAAGCATAATAACCGCAAGCAGGTTAGCGTATACGAAGAAGCCGCCGCAAACTAAGAATTTGCAAAAGAAAGTTATCAATGACAGGAATCGTTTCGTGCTGTGCATGAATGATTCCTGTTTTTATATCAATTATGAAAGTTTATTGTAAAGACAACTCAATAATAATTGAAGACGCACAGCACTTCAATGCGGCGCGTTCGTGCAACTGCGGTCAGGCTTTCAGATGGCACGAACAGTGTGACGGCAGTATCTTCGGTGTTGCACACAGCCGAGGCATTACGATACGGCAAAAAGGTGATACCGTTATTCTTGAAAATTGTGATGCGTCCGATGTAGACCTGTGGTATGATTATTTTGACTTAGGCAGGGACTATAACGCAATAGAGGCTAAGTTGCTTGCTGACCCAAGGCTCAATGTATGCGTTCCGTATGCAAACGGGATACGCGTGTTTAATCAGGAGCCTTTTGAGGCGCTGATATCCTTTATAATATCAGCAAACAACAACATAAAGCGAATAAGCGGAATAATAGAAAAAATATGCATATACTGCGGCGAGCGCAGGGAGATAAAGGATGGAAGCGGATATTATTACTGTTTCCCCACACCTGAGCGTCTTTCAGCTTTGACCGTTGAGGAATTGCAAAAATTGGGCAGCGGATACCGAGCACCGTATATATTGTCAACCGCAAGACGAATAGCTAAAGGGTATGACCTTAAAAAACTTGTTGGCATGGATACGGCGACAGCAAGAAAAGAGCTTCTTTCATTTTTGGGCGTTGGCCCAAAGGTTGCTGACTGCATATTGCTTTTCTCGCTTAAACATACCGATGCGTTTCCAATTGATGTATGGATGAAGCGTGCTTTGCGAGAACTGTTTTTTGAAAATCGAGACCCGTCAAAGGCCGAGCTTGCGTCTTTAATGGAAAGGCTTGGCGAATATTCGGGAATAGTTCAGCAGTATATATTCCACTACGCAAGAGAATCGGGGCTGGGTAAAAATGTTTAATATAGTTTTGGTAGAACCTGAAATACCGCAGAATACAGGCAATATATCAAGGACCTGTGCTGTTACGGGGAGTGCACTGCATATTGTGCGTCCCTTGGGCTTTGAGATAAACGATAAGCACTTAAAGCGTGCAGGGCTTGATTATTGGCACACACTTGATTTGACATATTACGATTCGTTTGAAGAATTGGAAGCAAAGCATCCTGATGCGAGATTCTTTCTTGCGTCAACTCATGCCCAAAAGAATTATGCCGAGGTCGAATTCAAAGACGGTGATTTTCTTGTTTTCGGAAAGGAAACTGCAGGCCTTGGCGAAAAACTGCTTTCACGACGCAGGGACGATGGCATCCGCATACCCATGGGCAATGATATGCGTTCGCTTAATCTCTCCAATTCCGTAGCGATAGTTTTGTATGAAGCGTTAAGGCAAAACGGTTTTCCGAATCTTACATAGCAAAAATAAAGAGCAGGAGTGATAATGTGAAAAAATACATCAAGGAACTGTCGAAATTGAAGTGGCAGAATTTTTTGATGCTGACGCTTGCAGGCATAATAAATGCTTTCGGTGTAACGGTGTTCCTTGCTCCGGTAAAATTGTATGACAGCGGAATATCGGGAACATCCATGCTGCTGTCGCAGCTTACGCCCGAGTATCTGTCTTTGTCGGTGTTCTTGCTCATACTGAATATACCGCTGTTTTTGTACGGCTTAAAAAAACAAGGTGGAGTATTCACTGTATACTCGCTTTTTACGGTTGGCATTTATTCTTTGAGCGCATGGCTTATAACCGATGTTTTGCCGATAGATGTGAGTATGGCTTCTCCGCTTGCCGGAAATGATTTGTTGCTCTGTGCGCTGTTCGGCGGCTTGATATCGGGTATAGGAAGCGGCCTTACCATAAGATTCGGCGGTGCCATAGACGGCATTGAAGTTATGTCGGTAATCTTTGCAAAACGCCTCAATATCACTGTGGGCACATTTGTCATGGTATATAATGTAGTGCTTTATATCATTTCGGGATTTGTGCTTCAAAGCTGGATATTGCCGCTGTATTCTATCGTGGCTTATGGTGCGGCACTGAAAACGGTTGACTTTATTGTTGAGGGTATCGATCGCTCAAAGGGCGTTATGATAGTCACCGAAAAAGCTGACGAAGTGAGTGATGCGCTTATGAACACATTCGAATGCGGCACAACAAAAATGGCGGCAAAAGGTGGCTTTTCCAATGCCGATAAGACCGTTATATATTTTGTTGTAAACAGATTCCAAATATCGCGCATGAGAATAATAGTCCATAGCATAGACCCTCATGCATATCTGACCATAAGCGAAGTTGCCGATGTGTTTAAGAATGTGCAGGATTAAATTTTAATCATGGCTTTCGCTCAAGAACTTGTTCTTGGGCGAGTTTTATCATGAGCGGCTTGTGCTTTACAGCACGGCCAGCCGCCCATGACAGGTCAGAATTGCTACGCAATTACTTCCACGCATTCACCGCACAGGTCGCTATAGCCTAAATGCTTACAAGTTGGTTTTGTTGTGAAATGCTATTAAAGCCTGAACGATTTCGAGTTTCTTTTATTTGTTTTCCTTTTATTGTTTTTGACGCCTTTTTTCAAAAAGGCGGCGGGGTTCAAGGGGCGGCGTCCCTTGTGAACATTTCCCCCTTATTGGTTTTCCGTCGCTTTTTTCAAAAGCGACCGGGGTGTGGGGCAGAGCCACACATAAAAAAGCCATTCTCTTTAGGGCGGAGCCCAATGTCTAATCGTTATGTCGATGCCGAAAGTGATGCTGAAAGCGAGATATACAAATCCGCCATGTGAAGCTGAGCGTATTTCATTGAAGATGCGAATTCACTGCGGCTCGAACAGGAAGCCGAGGACAGATTTGAAAGCAGAGCTTTGTATTCATTACGGCAATTCACCATATCTTTAAGTTGGTCGGGAACGTCGCTTTCAAAGAGTTCCATATCCTTTTCGAAATCTTCAAGTATCGTTTTGCAAGCGTACTGACCGTCGGCTATGCTTTGAGAATCAGAGTCAAATGTAAGTATTGCATTGCTGAGCGAAGCTGTTGCTTCTTTGAATGCCGAAAAAGCACTTTCAACAGCTTCTGTGTTGTCTTTATCGGTGCTTATTTTGAACACCTCATCATTGCAGGTAATGGTGAATAATGTGCAGTCCGTTCCCTCGTTTATCAATCTGTCCTTGACTGTTTTTGCGTCGCTTTCCGTTAAGTAGCCTGCGCCGAGCACACGAAATTGTTCCGAATCCTTGAAGACATATCCTGCGGCGCCTTGCGCCTTTAATGCTGTTGCCTGAGAAGAAGCGTTTTCTTCGGATGAATATATCCCCATTTGAAGCGAATAGACACTTATACCCGGAAGCGTAACATCTGTTGTTACCGCGTTTTTTGCCGTTGACAGACTTACAGCTAAAGAATCATCATCTTTTACTGTATCTTTTTTATTGAAAGCCTCGAATATCGGTGCCGCTAAGTTTTGAGCTATCCATGTTCCGGCTGCAGAAGCAGAGAGCAGATACACTATGCCGCACGTCAACAATACAGCAAAAAGCGCCTTGGGCGCACCCGAGCCGCTGCGGCTTCGTGAACTGCTGTAACGCTTGCGTCGGCGTCTGCGTGCTGATGAATTTCTGTTCCTTTTGTATTCCATGCGTGTCCCTCCAAAAGTCTTTGTACAATGCTATGCACTTCAAAACAGAAAGATTACATGAGAAAATAAAAAAGCAATATACTTTCGTATATTGCTTTTTACTTACTTTTCCGTCGCTTTTTACAAAAAAGACCGAAGTAAAGGGGCAGAGCCCCTTTTTATTTTTCTGCCTTTACGGCTTGGGCAGTGAGGCATCGCCAGTGCCTACATATGTCAAACCGGTAATGGCTCTGTATTTATCTGTGTATAAAATCTCAAGGCCGTCTTCGACTGCTTCGCCGTTTAACAATTTTTGACGGTACACTGTAACGATATATCCCTCTCGTGACTTGTAGTCAACCTCGGAATAGCCCTTGGGCCAATCGGAACGTTCTTCGGTTTTTGGCGAAGGCTTGGGAAGTGTCTCGTCTATTTCGCTGTAGACTTTGTAGGAAACGCCTTCTTCAAGGGGTGCGCCATATATGTAGACCGTCATTTTGTAACTGTTATTGTCTGCATAGGCGAATATGTACAGCGGAGAACCTGTATTGTTCTTGAATGCAAGGTCGGGACCGCCGGTTGAGACTGTGGCATCAAGACCGTAGGAAACATAGGACGAAGGCCAGGAGTGATGCTTGCGGTTGGTTATCTCGATTTCGCTTCCGCATCTGAGCAGAGCGTTATACAGCGTAGTGCTGACCTGACATATACCGCCGCCCGGCTGCAGTTCGTATGTGTTGCCGTTTACGATGCCCGGAGCAGGAGGCCAGCCGCCTATCTCTGTACGGGGACCTATATGCTCGTTGAAAGAAAACTCTTCGCCGTCGGCGATTACAGCACCCCTCAAAAGATTTGCAGCTTTAAGTATGTTGGCGATGCGGTTGGTTTCTCTTAGCGTGCTTGAAGAGCCGTATTCCGTAGTGTATTTGGCACGAAGAACAGTGGCGGATTTTACGTCATCGAGCGTTTTTGTGGGCTGAGTAAGCACGAGCTCGGGTTTTATCGTTTGAACAGATTGACCTTGTGAGAGTGCTGTAATTACCTGCTCGATTATTGCTTCGGAGTCGAATGAATAGCCTGGCTTGCCTTCGGTGTAAATGAATGAGGGTGAGGATGCCCAGACATCAGGCTCGGCAGAAGGATCAACAGGTGCGGTGGCTATCTGCTCGGCAATGGCAGAGAGTGATTGCGAAAAAACGTCTCTGTCGGGTGTGAGCTCAACGGAGAAATCAACACCGTTTTCAAGTGCTTTCTGTGACTGAGCGTTTTCCGAACGGTTGCCGTTTCGACCGTAGAGCATAGCTTTTATAAGTGCAGCATCTATATCGGCTGATATGCCAAGGTCGGAAGCAGTCAAAAGCCAAAGATGATTGTTATAGACGATTGATATACCTACTTCCTGAATTGCTTTTTCAACGGCGGGGATAACGGCAACTTTGGCTTCATCGTATGTCATTGAGCCTACATCAATGCCGTTCACGGTTATGCCGTCAAAAAATTCGCCGTTTGAAACTATTTTGGCAAGCGCCTGCTTTGACGGACGGGCAACAAATGTATTTATTATCAGTATTATTATGAATGCAGTTATGCCGATAAGCGCCGATAATCTCAGTGTTGACAGCAGCTTGCGCAAACGTTTGCGCTTACTGTTCTGCGCTGTATGTTGTGCGCGTTTGGCATTAACGGGAACTTTACGCATAAAACATCTCCAAATCAAATTAACTTATTATATAATAAAAACAGTGTTTAAGCAATGTAATAAGCAAGAAAAAATCGAAAAAAATCGTAGTTTATTCTGTTGACTTGAAGTTAGCGTTGCAGTATAATGTCATATGTTTGGGCTGGGTCCCAAATAGTTCGCGGTTTTACTGCGAAAACAGGAGGGGAGGGAGAAAAATGGAGATACGTGTTGGTGAAAACGAATCGCTTGAGAGTGCTCTTAAACGCTTTAAGCGCAAGTGTGCAAGAAGCGGTGTCCTCGCTGAAGTTCGCAGACGTGAGCATTACGAGAAGCCCAGCATAAAGCGCAAAAAGAAGGCTGAGGCTGCAAGAAAGCGCAAGTATTAATCAAAACAAACACATACCCGAAGCTGAAAAGTTTCGGGTATGTTATTTTTT
This sequence comes from Clostridia bacterium, assembly GCA_017435185.1. Taxonomy (GTDB): domain Bacteria; phylum Bacillota; class Clostridia; order Christensenellales; family CAG-138; genus RGIG3096. The sequence continues at coordinate 9,133 of JAFSFN010000044.1, forward strand.
TGTGTCAGACCAGAGATGTATGCATCTGCTGTGCGGCAATGGCTGTCGGGTAGGTCTTGTGTACTTCGCCCAGTATGTGTTCGTCCGTATAGCCGCCCCATATGTGAGTGCATATAAGCTGCTTCACATTGGCTTTTAAGGCAAGGTCTGCGGCATCGGCGGCTGTCATGTGGGGAAAAGTATCGCCTGTTTTGTCACTGCTCAAAAAACAGGCGGATGCAAGAAGAATATCGGCTTTTTGACATATGGTTACAAGTTTTTCGTTTATGTTTGTATCACCCGTATATATTACCTTTTTGCCGTCGGCGTCTATTTGCAGTGCAAAAGTGGGTATGGGCTGCGGCATCTGATGAAAGGTGACGGTAAGGCCGCCGAAGCGAACACGCATCGAATCCTCTATACGAAGCATATCGAATACGCCGGAGCTTGAAAGCTCTCTAAACTGCGCCTCGGGAGCAGACGGAAGCAATACCGAAAGCGGAAACGGCACGTTTTTGCCGTGTGCCTTGAATTGTAAAAGCGCATAGCGAAGTATGAGGGCATCGCTCATATGGTCGCTTCTGAGACTCGACAGAAGGAGTGCGTCTATGTTCAGTTCCGGCTTTACTTTTAACAGGTTGCTCAATGTTCCGTTGCCCATGTCCAAAACGATTGAAGCCTTACCGTGTTCGATAAGACAGCCAGAGCAGCTGCCGCCCACATTGGGAAACGGCCCGTATTTTCCTAAAACTGTGATTTTCATGCTTGTAGTATGTCTTGCAAAGTAAAGGATTATTCATCAGGTTCTGTTGTTTTTGAAAAATAAACCGAATATTTCTTGAGCAGAGCTTGGGTAAAACTGTCATCGGGCGTTTCGTTCATTGTGATAAATGTTCTGCCGTCCTCACTGCCTTGGGGAAACATATAAAGTTTTTTTTCGCCCACTCCCAAGGGCGTGACCGAAGCATTAAAAAGTGCAAAATCAAGATAGCCTTCTGCATAACAAAGTATTGTTACTTCGCCTTTTTTTGTCGGCAGTATGCGTTCAAGTTCCGAATTGATGAAAATATCTATACCGATACACAATGCTTTACCGTTTCTATCGGTGTGAAACACTTTATTGCACTCGGGAATAACTATGATGGCTTCGGATAAAGGCATATCGGTATACGCGTCAACAACAGTCACCGTGAACTGCCCGTATTTTGAGTTGACTTTGTTAAATATAATTGTTATTGCAATTATTAAAATAATGGCGCATAATGTAAAGAATAACAAAAAGCATATCGACTTTTTCAATTTCATGTGGAATGTACCTCCGCAAAACACTTTTACGAATATTTACACATAGTTCAAACAAAATATGAGAGTAATATTTTGTTTTTGTGTTACAATGAAATAATAAGTCAAAGCCTGTATGGAAAAATGTTAGATTCGGGAGGAATGCCATGAAACGCTATGAAGACAAGTCATGGGCAGATTCCATGCGTCTGCGCGTGGACTTCAACAATATGATGTGTGAGTTTATAGGCGAAGAAGGAATACATGCTTCTGAAATTTACAAAATGCAGGAAGCAGTTGTGAGTGCCGAAGAAAGAATGAAGAATAAGCGCGGTAGTATGCGTTGGCGTGACCTGCCGAAAACACAGCAAGAAACAGTCTTGCAAATAAAGCAGACAGCTCAATATGTGCGTGAAAATTTTGATGCATTTGTTGTTTTGGGCATAGGCGGAAGTGCATTGGGCCCTATTGCGGTGCATCAGGCATTGGCACATACAAAATATAACGAGCTTTCCGATAAAAAGCGTGGCGGCCCGAAATTCTATGTCGAAGATAATGTAGACCCTGAAAAGATAGCTGCACTTTTGGATGTTATCGACATAAAGAAAACGGTATTCAATATAATAACAAAATCGGGCAATACGTCAGAAACGATAGCTCAAATGCTTTTGTTTATCGACAAACTTAAAAAAGAAGTCGGCGACGACTGGACTAAGCATATAATAGCAACTACTGACGAGAATAACGGCAGTCTGAGGGAAATAACAAAGAGATACGATCTTACCACATTCTTCGTACCCGAGGGTGTGGGCGGACGCTTCAGTGAGCTTTCGCCGGTCGGTCTTCTGTCCGCTGCTGTGTGCGGAATAGACATTGAAGAACTGCTTGCCGGTGCGGCATATATGGATGATATTTGCTCTCGCACATCCGATGTGTGGAACAATCCTGCGTATATTTCAGCCGTTCTTGAAGTAATGGCAATGAAGAAGGGCTGCAATATCAGTGTACTTATGCCGTATGCGGATTCGCTTAAATATATGTCTGATTGGTATGCTCAGCTTTGGGCGGAGTCATTGGGCAAGCGTTATAATTCAAATGGAGAAGAAGTGCATACGGGACAAACACCGGTAAAAGCACTTGGAGTTACGGATCAGCATTCGCAGATACAGCTCTACGCCGAGGGCCCCAACGATAAGGTCGTCACATTTATGAGGGTTAACAACTATCGTAAAGAGATTATAATACCCCATGTTGAGATGTTTGGGGATCTGCCGCATATAAACTTCCTTTCGGGACATTCTTTCAACGAACTTATTTCATTCGAGGAATTCTCTACGGAATATGCCTTGGTCAAGAGTAATCGAATGAACAAGACAATAGTCCTTGAAGAAGTCAATCCGTTCACGATAGGTCAGCTCATATGTCTTTTTGAATTGCAGACGGCGTTTGCAGGTGAGCTTTTGAACATAAATGCCTTTGATCAGCCCGGTGTTGAAGAAGGTAAAAAAGCAACATATGCCTTGTTGAACAGACCCGGATATGATGAAAAGCGCAAAGAGCTTGAGTCGATGCCTGAGAAGAACGAACAGTACATTGCATAAAGCTAAGTTAAAGACTAATGATGCGGGAAAAGCAAAACATTGCTTTTCTCGTTTTTTTATTTGTCAAAGAATAATAAATGCCTTTTTGTTAAAGATAAGAGCATGAATATTAAGAAAATGCTCAATTTTGATGTGCCGATGCCGGAGTTTGAATTACTGGAGACCGAAAAAGGAACGCCGTCTTTTTTCGGTGAATTTCATGATGCAAAACCGCGAAGGACTGAAAAGACTGATGAAAAAGTGCCTTCATCGCTTGAAAAAGTCGAAGCAAGACTGAAAAAAGAGTTTCATACGGATATAAATACCGATGTGATAGTACGACCGTTTATGATAGGCAGAACATGGCAGGCGATAGCTGTGTTTATAAACGGCATGACGGATAATAAGTCTGTAAACGAATTCATTCTGCGTGATTCAATGCAGAATATACACACACCCGAGGCGCTTGAACAGGAAGCTGTTCTTGATTTTTGCATAAAAAGTGTTTTCACATTCGGTGAAGCAGAGATTGAATCAAAATGGAGCAAGATAAAAAAAGGCATGCTTGACGGAAAAACTGCGGTTTTTATTGAGGGTCAGGCATCGGTTATTATAATGGATACCCGTGGCTATGAAAGGCGCACCATAACTGCGCCGCAAAATGAAAAAGTGGTGCGTGGACCTCACGAGGGATTTACCGAAAATTTGAGGACGAATATAACTCAGCTGCGAAGAATAATCAGAACGGATGATTTTATCTGCGAGTTCAGAAACAGCGGAGGTGATAATGCGCTCACTGTTGCGATAGCATACAGAGAGGGCGTGGCAAATGTTTCGCTGATAGAAGAAATAAAGCGCAGACTGGCACAGATAGACACAAGAATGGTAATAGCGGAAGGTATGCTTGAACAGCTTACAGAAAAAAAGTCGTTATCCGTGTTCCCTCAGGTATTGTCTACCGAGCGTCCGGACAGAGTGGCCTCATGCTTGATGCAGGGGCACGTTGCCATATTGCTTGAAGGCAGTCCTTTTGCGAATATAATGCCTACAACTTTGTTCTCTCTTATGACGAGTTCGGAGGATGCATATTTAAGGCGCCCGCAGGGCAGTGTTGTGCGCATGATAAGGTTTATAGGAGCGGCAATATCGGTCGTAACACCGGGAATAATACTTGCGCTTGCTACATATCATCAGGGCTTTTTATCAACAGAAATGCTGGCAACGCTCATTACATCAAGGGTGATGGTTTTTGCGCCGATGGGGCTTGAAATGATATTTTTGCTTTTGGTGTTTCAGCTCATTCGTGAAGCAGGTCTGAGGGTGGCAGGCGGAATAAGTCAGGCTGTAGGCATAATAGGCGGCCTGATACTCGGACAGGCGGCGGTATCGGCAAATCTGGTAAGTTCGGTAGTACTTATTATAGTTGCACTGACAGGCCTTGGGAATTTCTGTATTCCTGATTATTCAACTCAGATAGGTGCGGTATATATTCGTTTGGCGCTGGTCATGGCGGCATGGGTGGGCGGACTTCTCGGCCTTACGAGCATGCTTATGATAATAGTTGCCGATATGGCAAGAACAAAATCGTTCGGAATACCGTTCTTGAGCCCGTTTGCACCAAAAACATCATCAAAACACCCGATGATACTGCGCGGAAAACTTACGATGCATCAAAGAGCAGCCGATTATGTAAACACACAAGAGGAATAATAACATGAGAATGAATTTGGGAAAGATAGGCACACAGGAAGCTGCTAATCTCATTGCACTCACACTGGCGGTAACCGGTATATTCACGGTCGATTCGGCTGTTGCGTATGAAAACGGAAATTCCACTTTCCTTTCAATACCGCTTTCGCTGTTGATTGTGTTTGGGCTTTTTATGCTTGTCATGTATGCCATGCGCATATCGGAGGCAGAATCATTTTCACAAATGCTGGATATTGCAGTGGGCAAGACAGCAGGGAAAGTCCTGATGTTCATAGTTGTTGCCGCACTTTTGTTTAATGCTTATTTGCTTCTTTTGAGATTTATATCCATGATACACAGCTATGTGTTTGTGGAAGCATCATATCTCAATGTTGCTGTATGGGTGCTGATACCTGTTTTATGTATAGCATTGCTGGGGCTTGAAACTATAGGCCGAATGGCAAAAATATTTGCAGTTGCACTCGGCTTTTTGTTTTTGCTCGGATTCGTTTCGGCAATTGACGGATTTGAGACTTACAGATTGTATCCTTTGTTTGGTGATGGGGTTTACAAGATAGGCGAGTATACCTTGGAAAGCACATATAAATTCATTCCCGCATTCATTGCGCCGCTTACCATGATAAAAGGAATGAACGGGATTGCAACCGTTAAGAAAAGCACGATAATTGCCGCTTGTGTTGCTGTGGTGCTGTGTTTTATAACCCAACTCGTGCTTGGCCTTACATATGAATACAATAGTTTGAAAAATATGTATTTTCCGTTATGCAGACTTAATATGAGCCTGCAAAATGAAGATTATTTCATGCGTACAGATAAAATAGGCATTTTTCTGTGGCTCTCAGGGGCTGTGATAACGGTCGCATACTATATCTATTCTGCAGGATATGTTTTTTGCAAACGAACTAAGACGCTGGATATTCGTCCGTGTATAGTATGCTTTACCATACTTGTTTCAAGTTTTGTTTTGATAGAATATACCGACCTCTATGAAATCGTACATACAGTTACCGAGGCAGTGGAACGATATTCATTCATAGTACTGCTTGCGATAGTTACGGTGGGTGCGATAGGCAGTATGATAAAATCCAAG
>JAFSFN010000045.1 GCA_017435185.1 Clostridia bacterium
CCTGAGGCATATATTGCTTCGTCGGATACTTACATTGAAAAAGTAGCAACAGTTAATGATGAGATAGACAGAATGAGGCACAGTGCCACTTGTGCTTTGAATGAGCGCAATGATGTCATAATAGTTGCATCTGTTTCTTGTATATATGCTTTGGGCGATCCTGAGGAATATATGCGGCTTTCGGTGTCACTTCGCTTGGGTATGCAGATAGACAGAGACGAAGTTATGAAAAAACTCGTCGATATCCAGTATCAGCGAAACGATTATGATTTTGCCAGAGGCACATTCCGTGTACATGGCGATGTGCTTGAGATATTTCCGTCAAACATGAAAGAAAGAGCGATACGCATTGAATTTTTTGGTGATGAGATAGAACGCATATGTGAGATAAATGTTGTTAACGGAGTGGTGGTTCTTGAATTGTCACACGCTGTAATATTTCCTGCATCCCACTATGCCACGGGCAGAGAAAAGCTCGAAAAGGCAATCGTTGAGATAGAAAAAGACCTTTATGAGCGTGTCGATGTGTTAAAGCAGGAAGACAAGCTTTTGGAAGCACAGCGTCTTTTGCAGAGAACGGAATATGACATAGAGATGATGAGAGAGATAGGCTATTGTCAGGGTATAGAGAATTATTCCAGATATTTTGACGGCAGGAAAAAAGGGGAGCCTCCTTTTACGCTTATAGACTATTTTCCTAAAGATTATCTTCTCATGATAGATGAATCACATGTTACTGTACCGCAGATACGAGCCATGTATCACGGCGACCTTTCAAGAAAACAGAATCTTGTGGATTTCGGATTCAGGCTTCCTGCGGCTTTTGATAATCGTCCGCTCAAGTTCGATGAATTTAATGAGCGGTTGAATCAGGTGATATGCGTGAGCGCAACACCGGCCGGATACGAAATGGAAAGAGCAGGAACTGTTGCTGAACAGATAATACGCCCTACAGGCCTGCTTGATCCTGAAATAGAGGTACGCCCCGTGACAGGTCAGGTGGATGATCTGCTGGGTGAAGTCAGAAAAATGAGCGAAAAGGGATATCGCACGCTTGTAACGACGCTTACGAAACGCATGGCTGAAATGCTCACAGAACATCTTGATTCAATGGGTATTCGTGTCAGATATATGCATTCTGAGATAGAGACCATTGAACGCATGGAGATAATACGTGCATTGCGTATGGGCGAGTTCGATGTGCTTGTGGGCATAAACCTTTTGAGAGAGGGGCTTGATTTGCCTGAAGTAGGTCTGGTAGCCATACTTGATGCAGATAAAGAAGGTTTCCTGAGAAGCTCAACATCGCTTGTTCAGACTATAGGCAGAGCGGCACGAAATGTTGACGGCAGAGTTATTATGTATGCCGACAATATGACGGATTCTATGAAATATGCGATAGACGAAACAAATCGAAGACGAAGCATACAGAAACAATATAATGAAGAACATGGAATAACGCCCAGAAGTGTTGTCAAAGCGGTAAGCACGCTTGAAGTTATATCGGGAAGACCGAATGCTTCCAAAAACACGCTGTCGGACGCTGACAGAGAAAAGAAAGAAAAGATACTTACTGCACAGATGCGGCAGGCGGCGGCAGAGCTTGATTTTGAGACGGCGGCAAAGCTGCGTGACGAACTGTTTGCACTTTTGGGAAAGGATAATAAATCAGTTAAGGCAGAGCCGGGAACGGTTGGAAGCCGAAAACAGTCGAGAGGCCGTACAAGAAAATGAAGCATGACTTGAATGAAAACATTGTAATAAAAGGTGCAAGAGTCAACAATCTGAAAAATGTAAGCATAACCATACCCAGAAACAAGCTGGTCGTTTTCACGGGTCTTTCAGGCTCGGGAAAAAGCTCGCTTGTCGGGCTTATTCCGAGATTTTATGACGCAACGCGGGGCGAGGTTCTGGTGTATGGAGAGAACGTAAATAATTATAATATTGAAGAATTGCGCTCC
>JAFSFN010000046.1 GCA_017435185.1 Clostridia bacterium
CCTATTGTTTCTACGCTGTCGGGGATAATAATACTTTCTGTTGAAGATTGATAAAAAGCGTATCTTTCAATTTCTTTCAGCGTTGGAGGCAGTATGACTGTTGTTATGCCGCTTGCGCCGCAAAATGCGGTTTCGGCTATTGTCACAACGCTGTTTGGCACTTCATATGCTTCGCACTGCTTTGCGGCAGGATATTTCACAAGAACTGTCATGTCCTTATTAAACATTACTCCGTCTTGAGAGCAGAATTTTTCATTATCTTCCGCAACGCTTATCGAGGCAAGATTTTTGCAGTTAATAAACGCCCAAGCGCCTATTTCCTCTACACTTTCGGGAATTATTATGCTCTCTGCTTCATCGTTACCTAAAAAAGCGCCTGACGCAAGCCCTGTTACTTTGCAGCCGTCAAGCACTTTCGGTATCTCGATAACACTTTCTTTTCCCTTATATTTTGTTATACTGCATCCATCTTCTGTTACAACATAGGTATAGTTACCCGACGTTATCTCATCTAAATTCCAGTCTTCCGTTATGGCATTAGAGGATACAGGAATCGAGCATATCACCATTATTGCACACAAAAGAATGGTGAAAAATGATTTTTTATTTGTGTTTATCATTTTTTGCCTCCCGAAAAATTAATCTTTGTAAAATTTTACCATGCTGTTTGAAAACAGTCAATTTCTTTTTTTTAGTCTGATTTTATGAATTGCTTGCTTTTCATATATGGGGTTCCACCCCACACCCCGGTCGCTTTTGAAAAAGCGACGGAAAACAAACAAGGGAAATAATAAAAGAAACTCGAAAGCGTTTAGGCTTTAATAGCATTCGGCGGCGTGTACGGCGAATGCGTGGAAGTAATTGCCGTTAGGCAATTCTGACTTTGCATGGGCGGCTGACCGTGCTGAAAGCACAAGCCGCTCATGAGAAAACTCGCTCAAGAACGAGTTCTTGAGCGAAAGCGGTAGCGTTATTGGTTTTCCGTCGCTTTTTTCAAAAGCGACCGGGGTGTGGGGTGGAACCCCATGTAAAACCTCGCTCAAGAGGACTTGCCTCTTGAGCGAAAGTATTATCCCAAATCTTTAAGGCGTGTTTCGAGCTTTGCGAGCATGTCTTTCGCGTTTTCGAGCTTAACCTTTTCTTCTTCGATGACGTGTACGGGAGCTTTGGAAACGAAGCCGGGGTTGTTGAGCTTGCCCGAGGCACGAGCGATCTCGCCGTTTATACGTGCGATTTCCTTAGTCACACGCTCACGCTCTTTTTCAAGGTCAACGAGTTCTTCGAGGGGGATATACGCTTCGGCAATGCGGCAGACGATGCCCACTGCGTTATCGGAGATTCCGCTCTTATCGGACTGCACCGTAACACTTTCGGCGCCTGCAAGACGAACGATATAGGGTATTGAAGCTGTGCACACGGGTGCATTTTCGTCCGTGGCAACGAGCGTTATAGCAACACGCTTTGAAGGGGGAACATTCATCTCTGCACGAATGTTTCTGACAGAGCGGATTATGTCCATTATGCCTTCCATATTTTCGGCGTCGAGCGCGAAATCGAACTCGGGTGTCTCCTTGCACCAATCCTCACGCATTATCGTCTCACAATTGTTCTTGAGGCTCAGATAGAGCTCTTCTGTTATGAACGGCATGAACGGGTGGAGCAGTTTCATTGAATCGCCGAGCACACGCACGAGTACCGCGCGGACGTTCGCCTTTGCCTTTTCGTCATCACCGTACAGGCGCGGCTTTGCCATTTCGATATACCAATCGCAGAACTCCGTCCAGATGAAGTCATATATCTTCTGAGCGGCGAGATTCAGGTCATATGAATCAAGGTTATAGGAAACTTCCTTAACGATTGTGTTAAGGCGTGAAAGTATCCATTTATCGGCTATATCAAGCATCGAGAAGTCTATTTCGCCGACTTCTTCGTCGCCAAGGTTCATCATTACAAAGCGTGATGCATTATAGACCTTGTTGCAGAAATTGCGTGCGGCCTCGACCTTCTTGATATGGAAGCGCATATCATTGCCTGCGGAGTTGCCTGTTATGAGGCTGAAGCGAAGTGAATCTGCGCCATAGTCCTTGATTATCTCCAGGGGGTCGATACCGTTGCCGAGCGACTTACTCATCTTCCTGCCGAGCTCGTCACGAACTATGCCGTGAACATAAACTGTGCTGAAGGGCTTTTCTTTCATTACTTCCATGCCGAACACTATCATTCGTGCTATCCAGAAGAAAATGATGTCGTAGCCTGTTACGAGCGTTGATGTGGGATAGAAGTATTTGAGTTCTTCCGTGTTGTCGGGCCAGCCGAGCGTTGAGAACGGCCACATACCCGAGCTGAACCATGTGTCGAGAACATCTTCATCACGACGGACGGGCGCACCGCACAAGGGGCAAGTGTCGATAACTTCTTCCGAGACTATCATCTCGCCGCAAGTGTCGCAGTAATAAGCAGGAATCTGATGTCCCCACCAGAGCTGACGCGAAATGCACCAGTCCTTTATCTTTTCCATCCAATTATAATATGTCTTGTCGAAACGTTCGGGTACAAACTTGATGTCGCCGCTGCGCACTGCCTCGATAGCAGGCTTTGCAAGAGGCTTCATATCAACAAACCACTGTTTTGAAACGATGGGTTCCACTGTTGCATGACAACGGTAGCAAGTGCCTACATTGTGCTTGTAGGGCTCAATCTTCACGAGTGCGCCTGCATTCTTGAGTTCTTCGACGAATACCTTTCTGAACTCAAATCTGTCCATACCCTCATACTTGCCGCCATGCTCATTGAGCTTGCCGTCATCGGTGAATATTTTGATGGATTCAAGGCCTGTGCGTATGCCGACCTCAAAGTCGTTCGGGTCATGGGCAGGAGTGATTTTAACAGCACCCGTACCGAACTCTATTTCAACATATTCGTCGGCAACGATGGGTATCTCTCTGCCGATTACGGGCACGACGACCGTCTTGCCGATAAGGTCCTTAAAGCGAGGATCTTCGGGGTTGACCGCAATACCGCTGTCGCCGGGTATTGTCTCGGGACGAGTGGTTGCGCAGATTATTGAATAGCTCTTGTCGGGAGCGTCATAGCGTACATGCCAGAGTGAGCTGTCCTGCTCCTCATATTCAACTTCAGCGTCGGAAAGTGCCGTTTTACAGTCGGGACACCAGTTTATGATTCTGTCGCCACGATAAATGAGACCCTTGTTATAGAGTTCAACAAACACCTTGGTGACAGCACGACTGCAGCCCTCATCCATCGTGAAGCGTTCACGCTCCCAGTCTGCCGATGAACCGAGCTTTTTAAGCTGCTGAACTATTGTTCCGCCGTATTCCTTTTTCCATTCCCAAGCACGCTCCAAAAAAGCCTTGCGGCCTATATCACGCTTGTCGATACCTTCTTTTGCCATCTGTTCCACGATTTTGACCTCGGTGGCGATGGATGCATGGTCAGTGCCGGGAAGCCAGAGCGTTTCAAAACCGCTCATGCGCTTGTAGCGAATGAGAACATCCTGCAGCGTTTCATCAAGTGCGTGACCCATGTGCAATTTACCCGTGATATTCGGTGGGGGGATGACTATGCAGTAAGGCGGTTTGTTTTTGTTGGGCTCGGCATGGAAATAGCCCGAGCTTTCCCATTTTTGATACAGCCTGCTTTCTACATCGCTGTGATCATAGGTTTTTGGCATATCTTTCATAAAAAAAGCGGCAAAAAAGCCTACTCCTTTACATATTATTCTAACAATAGAGTTTATCCAAAACACAAGAGCTTGTCAAGGTGCTTCATCGCGGCGCAAATATATATAATGATATTATAGCCTAAACGCTTTTGAGTTTCTTTTAGTAAGACAAAAAAACAGCTCCGTCTTGCGATGAAGCTGTTTTTTATTATTTATTATTTCCCCTTGTTTTTGACGCCTTTTTTCAAAAAGGCGGCGGGGTTAAAGGGGCAGCGCCCCTTGATTCAATTATATTTTTGCCGCTCTGATGTTTGCCTTTTCAAGGAGTTCGGCCGCCTTTGCACTGCCGCCGTCCTCTGTGCGGATAATGACAGCGGCGCTGTCTGTTTCTCTGGAAACGAAAGCGTAGAGATACTCAACG
>JAFSFN010000005.1 GCA_017435185.1 Clostridia bacterium
ATATAATTTTGCATTGCTAAATAATAAAGGCAACAGCATTTTGAAAAGGAATGAAAACATGGCACAGAAAAAACTCGGCAGACAAACGGTGGTCTTTGAAAATCCGCCGAAGATAATCAGCGGTGCGGCAATAGTCGGCGACCTGGAGGGGCAGGGCCCGATAGGCAAGTTCTTTGATGTGATACTTACCGATGACACATGGGGAGAGAAGACTTGGGAGAAAGCGGAACGCAAGATGTTCGAGGAGACGGTGAAACTGGCGCTTGACAAGATAGACACCGACGCTTCACAGCTTGATTGTCTGCTTGGCGGCGATCTGCTCGACCAGATAATAACGGCTTCATTTGCGGCACGAGAATTGAAAGCGCCCTTTTTGGGCCTTTACGGTGCGTGTTCCACAATGGCGGAATCTTTGCTTTTGGGAAGCATGCTTACTGACGGCGGCTATTTTGACCTGACAGCGTGTGTGGCATCGAGCCATTTTTCAACGGCGGAACGACAGTACAGGCTTCCGCTTGAGATGGGAAGTCAGACAACACCAACGGCACAGCGAACAGTCACGGGCGTAGGTTGTGCGGTGCTTGCGGGCTCAGCCTACAGCGGCGAAAAGGTGATGGACAATATTTTCGTTACGGGCGGCACGATAGGGCGTGTTATAGACCTTGGCATAACCGATGCGAACAATATGGGTGCGGCAATGGCGCCTGCGGCGGCAGACACGCTTTGCAATCATCTGCTTGATACGGGCAGGGATATTTCATACTATGACCTGATAATCACAGGCGATTTGGGCAGTTTCGGCAGTGAGATGCTTCGTGAATTGTGCATTGAAAAAGGAATTGACCTTGGCGACAGACATCTTGACTGCGGAAATGTGATATTTGACAAAACGCAGAATGTTGACTGCGGCGGAAGCGGATGCGGATGCAGTGCGACGGTGCTCAATGCGTACCTGCTCAAGCGTATGCATGCGGGCGATTATCAGCGTGCGTTCTTTATGGCAACGGGTGCGCTGATGAGCCCGACGGCGGGCATGCAGGGCGACAGCATACCCGGCATTGCACACGGTGTTATTTTGGAAAGGGGTCAGTAATGAGCAGTTTTACCGATTATTTAGCCGCTTTTTTGGTTGCAGGCGCAATATGCACTATAGGTCAGCTTCTTATAAGCCTTACAAGGCTGACGCCGTCACGCATACTGGTGCTTTTTGTGACATTGGGTGCGGTGCTCACGGCGCTTAATCTGTATCAGCCGCTTGTTGAACTTGCAGGCGCAGGTGCAACAGTGCCGCTGACAGGCTTTGGCTATTCGCTTGCCAAGGGTGCCATTGAGGGCGCAATGGAGGATGGTGTGCTCGGCGCATTTACGGGCGGAATAAAGGCGACCGCAGGCGGAGTAGCCGCCGCAATAGTGTTCGGCTATCTTTGTGCCGTGATATTTACGCCAAAGACCAAAAAATAGTCACAGCCTTGACGGTGTTTTTTGCGTTTGTATATAATAAAAGCAAACAGATGACAGCGAGGGAAGCAAATGAAAAGAATTTGTTTTATGTGTGCACTTCTTGCACTTATGATTGCTTTGGGCGGCTGCTCTTTTATTGATTCATGGCTTGCTTTGCCCACACCTGAAATTGATTATGTACGAAAAACGCCCGAGCCTGAAAATACTCAAAGAGGCGATGATATCGTTTCACAACTGTTTCCCAACGGCATAAAACAGACTTTCCGTGATGCGTACACGCTTGCTCAAAGTGATGAGACGATGAGCGGTGCCTGGAATGTTTATTATGCGTCGGTCTCGCAGGAGGCGTACTGGGACTATCTGTATTCACTGATTACAGATAAGGCATATAAATTTGATATACTCAATTCCGACAGGCTCTGTGCCGATATGCTTTTGAAAAGTGCGGCATATTCTCAGTTTCCGTCGGGCGGTGTGCTCTGTGCCGCACTCGATGACCCGTCCTATGCATACCTGCGTGTTTACTACTACGATACAGAGACAGTAAATCCCAACGGCTTTGCATATACAATGCGAGTGAATATTACGCTCTATGATGTCCCCAAAGACTTTGACGGCATTCCCGATAATTCCGCTTCAAAGGGCTCTGTGATGGGAATGGACGAAGAAAAGGCAGACGAGGTGTTCTTTGCGTCCGATTCCGAAGAATATATAGTAACCCAGGAACAAGGCACTTCATACGGCGGTTTTGAAAGTATCGCAAAGTACAGCTTCAACAATGATGGCAAGCTCATAACCAAAAAAGTGCGCCTTACTTTTAATGATGAATGGAGTATGCTCTTATGGTGCTACGATGCACTTACGCCCACCGATAAGCCGCTCTATGCCGCAATAGATATCGCAGGCAATACTGTCTATGCGGCGGAAAATCTCTCGCTTTCGTATAAACAAGTGAGCTTTGGCGTGTATGATGCCGACATAGACGAGCTGGAACGATTGTTTGAAAAAGGCGGTATCGGTTTTTACAGAAGCTGACGCTTTCGCTCAAGAACTTGCTTTTTCAAGGGGCGCTGCCCCTTGAAAAAGCAATAAACAAAAAGTCAGGCTCTTATTTGCCTGACTTTTTGTTGGGCTTATTTTTAGTTGGTTTTGACGACTTTTTTCAAAAGTCGGTGGGGTTCAAAGGGGCAAAGCCCCTTGAATTAAACCGTTGTCTGCGAAAGGCCCTTGATGTTTGAGAGTACCCAGTCGTACTCGGCCTGTTTAATGACGGTGCCGCAGAATTCACATTTTGCTGAGAAGTTGACATTCATGGGTGCGCCGCAGCTGGGACAATGGACGGCTGTTGTGCCTTCATTTTCGCCTGTAAGAGCACCCTTTGAACGGATGAGCAGCCATTCATATGTCATGAACTTTTCGGCTGTTTTACTGCCTTTTATAACATTGCCTGTTTTGTCATCCACCACATAGTCAACGATGCGTGTGTTGAGCTTTGCAATTATCGTGGTGTTTGTATCATCTTCGTTGTAACCCATGAGGTTGACGCTCAAGACAGCAATGTTTTCTATCATGTTGGTCTGATTATTGGACTTTAATGCCTGTATCTGGCGATCTGCCTGATTGTAGAACGCATCTGTCATGCTGTTGCGCAAGGGTGAAATATCTTTTGCCTGCCAGCAATTCTGCATCTGAACATAAAGATTGCTGATTTTCTCTTTGAGCGCTTCATCGGAGAAGTTAGGGTCAATCGCCTTGAGCTCGTCAATACTGTGCGTTGCAACAGTTTCCTGAATATTGACCGTGACCCGTTTTGCACTGCCGGAAGTTCCAGACTTCTTGCTTCTTGCTGTAATTACTATAAGGATTATCGCAATGACTATGTATA
>JAFSFN010000047.1 GCA_017435185.1 Clostridia bacterium
AGGTACATCATTTCCTTTTCAGTCCTGTTTGTATTGACTGTTTTGATGATGATGCACATCTGTATCTGGCACCCGTTTATGCTCGGTAATGCAATTTTGCTAGCCGCTTACGGTTTTGTGCCTGTAATAGCTTGTGCAGTAATATGTATTTTCCCTTTTGATGCATTTCATAAGGCAGGAATCTGTACTACCATCATCGGAATCACACTTTATTGCGTAAATCATGTTATAGCAACCTTGTTTGGGCCCTCTGACAACAATCCCTATCAGGTGGATTTCCAAAATTGGGAACAATGTCTGGAAGGAAATGTTCAATTTATCATGTTGATGTTCTTTTTGCTGGTGAGTGTCATCTTATTCATGATAGGACTCTTTAGAGCCAGAAGAAACCATTAGACAAATTCCAATTTTGTCGAACAGATTAAGGGCGCACTTCTATACACCCTCCGGTGTAGTGCGTATTGTGCGGTTTTACACCGCACCAAAGCCTCCCCTGTGTAAGGGGAGGTGCCCCACAGGGGCGGAGGGGTTGTCAATCCCTCAGTCAGCTGCGCTGACAGCTCCCTTTACACAAGGGAGCCATTCCCAAACCGATAATGATTGCAAAAAACCGACCTATGATCGTAACCATAGGTCGGTTTTACTGTTTTACGGACACTCCGCTAAGGGTGTCTGCTTTTTTGGTGGAGCATAGCGGACTACGACTCGCTTCGCTCGCTTGCATAAGTTCGAGTTTCTAAAAACATATCGCCTTCGGCTCATGTTTTTAGGCTCTCACTTATCTCACCGGCGGTTCTCGTCCGCTTATTTACAAAAAAGCAGGCACCCCAAAGGGTGTCTGCTTTTTTGGTGGAGCATAGCGGACTCGAACCGCTGACATCCACACTGCCAGTGTGGCACTCTACCAGCTGAGCTAATGCCCCAAACACAGCGTGTATTATAAAGCATTTTTTTGCTTTTGTAAATAGTATTTTACCAATTCAGCTTTCAGCGCTTGGGAAAATATTGATACAGCGTACACGGCATTCCCCCATTGCTGAGCTTTCTTCTTTTGTCGGCTTTTGTTCCGTATATACGTTCAAAATCTTGATGCGATGTTATTATACTTCTTTGCCAATCTGTCAGTTTTGAAAAATGTCGCCCCATCACCCGATAAAGTGATTCAGCTTCTTTCTTCTCAAACATTCTTTCGCCGTAGGGCGGATTGCAGACCAATACGCCTCCTCTCTTATCGGTTTCAAAATTCCTTACATCACAGACTGCCCAGTTGACCATTATGCCTGCCTTTTTTGCATGTTTTTTGCACAATTCTATGGAGCGGGCATCTATATCACAGCCGAGTATATCAAGTTTGTTCTGCTTGACACTGTCACGAGCTTCTTCACGAGCCAAATCAATTATATTGCTATCGAAAAAATGCCAGTCTTCAAACGCAAAACTTCTGCCCGCACCAACGGCCATATTGTTGGCAATCATTGCCGCCTCAATGGGCATTGTACCCGATCCGCACATGGGGTCAATGAATGGCATATCGGCTTTATATCTTGAAAGCATCACGATTGCGGCACCCAATGTTTCGGAAATCGGCGCGGCTACATTGTATGTTCTGTATCCTCTTCTTGAAAGGCCTGCTCCGCAGCAATCAAGTGCCACAGTTACTTCATCCTTTAACAGACCGACTTCGATTATCACTCTCTTGCCACTTTCGGGAAAGAAAGTTGTTTTATAGGCAGTCTTGAGATTTTCAACGATTGCTTTCTTTGTTATGCTCTGACAATCCGAGACAGAAAAGAGCTTGCTTTTTGCACTCTTGCCGTTTACATGGATAAAAGTATCACGCGCAATATACTCACGCCAATTTATTGCTTTAACGCCCTGAAAAAGCTCCTCAAAAGTTGTTGCCTTAAATTCTCCCACACACAGCAAAAGCCTTTCTGCACAGCGCAAATACAGGCATGCTTTTGCCATGTCGGCAAAATCACCGGTAAATGTAACTCTTGCGTCATATACAGTTACATCCGCCATGTTCATATGTTTAAGTTCGCTCGCTACAACAGATTCAAGCCCCATTTTAGCCGTGGCTATAAACTTCATTCTTCTTCTCCCGAAACTTCTTCTGTTATGTATGGTTCTATCTTTGCATATGCGTGTTCAAATCTTGCAGGACTTATCTGCTCCTTTGCGCAAAGCTCGTATCTGCTCACATCAACACCTGTGACTTTCGCCGCACTGTATTCAAGTGCCACTGAAAGTGCCGTTACCTGATTTTTGTTTATGGTCGTAAAATTGTCCTTATGCGCTTCAATATATCGTTTCCATATATTTATAGCCGCAAATAAAGCACTTGAGCTGTAGTTTGCTTCCATTTTTTCTATGCACATCGACAGAACATCTCTGTATGGCTTTGGCACCTTATTCATAAATTCAACCATATCAACATGGCTTTCTATCAAGTCTCCGCCGATATATGCCACAAACGGTTCTTTTGCATGCATATGTGCAAGCAATGCAAAAACCTCTCTTTTTAACTCGTCAGGTTCATCCTCTCGCAACAAAAAGTCACGTAAAACAAGTTCTGCTCTTTTATCATTAAAAGTTGATATCAGCGTCAGCATAGCTCTTTTTACGCCCATATCACGACTTCTGACTCCCCATATAAGCAATCTGACAGTTGCACTGTCATTTTTCCACATTTCAAGCTGTTCATCAAAAGAAAGCTGTATAAAACTCTTTATCCTTGATATACGAGACACAACTTCATCCATGGGAACTTCATAATCAAGCACAAGTCCGCCTCGTTTATTTCCTGTTTTCATTGCAGTATTGCAAACATTGCGATAGTAAACAGCAACATCATCCGTTTCGTCAATCTTTGTTATAAGGTCATAGAGCTCTATACTGCGCTTATAATCATCCATTGCATAACAGCATATTGCCAACTTATGTATGACGGTATGCTCATACGGCGCTTTAGTATACATATGTTTCAAAACAGGCAATGCATCCTGCGGCGAAGAATATTCAAGCAAAGTCAATGCTATGCGATTAAGCTCATTCATGTTTTCTGTACGATGCTTTTTTATCTTTTCTATTTCTTTTTTGAGCGTCTCATCGTCATTTTGAGCCGCTGCTATCATGATTTGATTACAATGCGCATGTATATTTGCCGCATCTTCTTTAATTACCAGTTCAGCTTGCTCACGCGCTTTGTCATATTCCTGCCTGAGATAATATTTGATAGAAAGCAGATTACGCAAAAAGAACAGTTTTCGCTCTTTCTCCATCATCTTTTCCAAGCTCTTTATGCCGTATTTCTCATCATCATCGTCAGCAGTCAAAACATCTCTTATTGACGGTATCTCTTCATGTTGTTTCTCGACTTTTGTTAAAGCCGCCGCTTCTTTTTCTTTATCTTTTTCTATAACTTCTATAGCATCAAGCACATCACAGGCATTATAAACATATTCACCCTCGGGCTTTAATGCAAGATACTGTTCCATGCACGCTTTTGCATTCTCATAATCGAACATTGCGGCAAAATTACAGCCAAGACCGAAGAAACATTCAGCAGGACGCATTTCAATATTGGGAAAATACATAAATATGATTTTGTTGGATGTTCTGAATTTGCCCATCTGAGAAAAGGCTTCGGCAAGCGAAACAACAAATTCTTCATTTCCGTCACTGTATTCTACAGCCTTTCTGAAATTCATAACCGCGTCGGGCAAATTGTTTTTTTCAAGCATAGCAACACCTCGTTTATGAAAGAATTCGCCTTCTTTCTTAAACGAGAGCACTTTACCGTTAACTGCTTGAGTTTGTTGAGTTATCATCCTATTTCCTTCAAAAGCTGTTCTAGCTGTTCCTTGTCAAATCCATACTTCGAGTTGCAGAACTGGCATGTAAGTTCCGCTCCTCCGTCTTTCTCTATCATATCCATAAGTTCTTCGCGTCCGAGAGAGATAAGCACACGTTCAAGTCTTTCTCTGCTGCAGTCACATTTGAATTCAGGTGTTGTCTCAGACAAAACTACAGGATTAAAATCATGCAGAATTGAATTTATCGCTTCTTCAAGCTCCATGCCTTCTCCGAGCATCTTCGCCAAATTGCTTATATCGCCAGTTATTGCTTCTATTCCGTCAATAACCGAATCATCACAGTTAGGAAGCGGCTGTATAACTATTCCGCCTGCACTGAGCACTTCTTTGCTCTGAGAATCAACACGAACTCCCAAATATACAAGCGAAGGTGTCTGCTCGCTGACTGTGAAATACTGAGCAAAATCTTCTGCGATTTCCCCCGATACCATGTTACAGCTTCCGACATACGGTTCTTTCATTGAATGGTCACGAATTACCGTCAGCTTGCCCAACCAACCTACAGCCGAACCCACATCGAGCTTACCTTTAGGTGTAAGCGGTAATTCCAGTGTGGGATTTTCAATATATCCTTTTACAGCAGCCGCATGGTTTGAAGTGCATACCAAATTTCCGGCCAGTCCTTCGCCTTTTATTATTACTGTAAGTTTATCATCTTCACTTTTGAGTTCAGCACCCATTATGGAAGTTATCAAAAGTGTTCTTCCCAGCGCCGCTGTACAAACTCTTGACAGATCATGTGTCAGACGCGCTTTTTCAACAAGCTCACGCCCGGATATTGCCATAAATCTTGCAGAATTGTCTGCCAAAGTACCTCTGATAAGAATATCCATTTTTATTCCTCCTCACCTGCAAACGCAACAAATTGCAGTCTCTCGCTGTCTGTGCGAGGTTCATCCTTTGTAAAGGCATCATAAACGCTTATATCCTTAAATCCTGCTTTTTGAAGCAATTCGCTCAATTCATCCTGTGTATATGCACGCTGAATGTGTGTTTCCGAAAAACGTTCATATTCATCTTTGCCATGTATCTTTTCAAAGAAAGTAAGCTCCATTTTAACAAGTCGGCTTTCTTCATCATACATATTGTGCCAAATATATGCACAATCCGCCTCTTCTTCAGCAAAAGTATTGCAGGCAAGTATGTTTGCAAGTTTATACTCACTTGAAACATCAAATAATAGCATACCACCGTTTTTAAGTGCTCGTTTTGCTGAAATGAAAAAGGCTAATGCATCTTCATCGTTTTGCAGATAGTTTACTCCGTCGCAGGCGGCGCAAATAACATCCACTTTCCTGTGCAGTGCAAGTTCACGCATATCCTGACAGATAAAAGGAACATTTACTGCCCATGATCTTGCTTTTTCAGCAGCAATAAAGAGCATGTCTTCGGATATGTCTGAACCTATAACTCTGTATCCCTCTTTTGCAAAACGCACGGAAAATTCACCGGTGCCGCAGGCGACATCAGCTATCAAAGCATTTTCTTTTTCAACAAATGAGAGCAGGTATCTTGCCCATTCGTCACGGTCAATATCCGCCATGAGTTCATCATAAATACCCGCAAATCGTCCATAAACTTGCATATCACGATTCTACTACATAAATCTGTTTATGACAATCGGAACCTTTTACATAAACTGTCCTAAAAATGCAATTTGCAATAAAAACCGCAGCTTCCTCATAACTCAATTCACGCATATAATACAGCATGCAAACATTATTTATTGTTGATTCCGACAACAGAACTCTGATAAAGCGTTCTTTCATCTCGCCTCTATCCGTCGTAAAAGATGTTATTTCACGCCCATTCACGCTTTATGACGTATTGGGAAACAGTCGTCTGGGGTGGGTGGATATATCGCTTCTTAATGCCTTTGAGCAGTTCGAGCAAAGCCTGTCTGTTCATCTCGATATACAATGTGCTTTCACGCCATACGGAAGTCTTTCCCACGCATTCGGTAAAGCAATGCATTTTTCTTCATTGACTATGCCCATTGATAAACTACGCATCGAAGCGATGCGTTCAGGGCTTTTCTCATATATAGAGCCGGGCTTTTTATCGCCCACATGGGTTCACGCAGAAATAGATTCAAAGCCTCCGCCCATGCTCGGCCCCGAATCATATGCTTCGGAAGTGATATTTTTGAATCAAGCCTTATCTCTTGAACCTCTCCCGCTTTTCACAAAAAAGACTGAAGAACGCCTTTTGAAATTTCAGGCATCACACAATATTGCCAAAACAGGTATAACCGACATCCAAACTTGGAAATTTATTAAAATAGGTAGTGACTAAGAAGTGCGCAATATGTTATAATGTAGCGGCTACTAAAGAATGTCATTTTTGGAGGTTATAAAATGTCAAACATACTTAAAGGTTCATGTATCATCGGTCAGTCAGGCGGCCCCACATCCGTTATCAATGCAAGTGCATACGGCGTAATCCGCACTGCTCTTGACAGCCCGTTCATCACCAAGGTATACGGTGCTGCTCACGGTATCCGCGGCGTTCTTGATGATCAGCTCTTCGACATGGGCGAAGAAGATGCATACGAGCTCGAGCTCCTTTTGCACACTCCTTCCTCAGCTCTCGGCTCCTGCCGTTACAAGCTCAAGGACAGCGAAGAAGATGATACAGATTATAAGCGCATACTCGAGATCTTCCAGAGGTATGATGTTCGTTATTTCTTCTATAACGGCGGTAACGACTCAATGGATACTTGCAACAAGATCTCAAAATATATGCAGAAAGTCGGCTATGACTGCCGCATAATGGGTGTTCCCAAGACAATAGATAACGATCTTTGGGGAACAGACCACTGCCCCGGTTATGCTTCCGCTGCAAAATACATTGCAACAAGCTGCATGGAACTCTACTTTGACGCACGTGTTTATGATACAAGCATCGTCTGCATCATGGAATGCATGGGTCGTCACGCAGGCTGGCTCACAGCAGCTGCTTCCGTTGCTTCACACTTGGGTCAGGGTCCCGACCTTGTTTATCTTCCCGAGCGTGACTTCGACCTCAACAAGTTCATTGAAGATGTTCGCAGAGTATACAACGAAACAGGCAAGTGCCTCGTTGCAGTTTCCGAAGGTATCCACGATAAGGATGGTAAGTTGATCGTTGAATATGGCGCAGATAACGCAGCAACAGACGCTTTCGGCCACAAACAGCTCGGTGGTCTTGCAGCTTACCTCGCTTCAGTTATCAAGCAGGAAATCAATGTTAAAGTTCGTGACATCGAGTTCTCACTTCTCCAGCGCTGTGCAGCACACTGTGCTTCAGAAATCGATGTTCAGGAATCGTTCCTTGCAGGTAAAAAGGCTGTTGAGTGTGCTCTCTTAGGCATTTCTGACAAGA
>JAFSFN010000048.1 GCA_017435185.1 Clostridia bacterium
AACGGTGTTGCCGTCGATGCTGGAGTAATTCGGGAATGTGTACGGGTTATTTGTCAAATACTTGTTGATGCTGTATGCGGCATAGAGAATGTTCTTTCTCTGACATGTGACGCCTGCGGGCTGTTCTGTGGGAGCAGCTGTTGTGGGAGCAACTGTGGGAGCCTGAGTTGTAGGAGCAACTGTAGGAGCAGCTGTTGTAGGAGCAGCTGTTGTAGGAGCAGCTGTTGTAGGAGCAACTGTTGTAGGAGCAACTGTTGCTTCGGGTGCTACATTTGAATCGCTGTCAGTAATGATGAAGCTGACCTTGTCATACTGTACGCTTGTGGGCAATGTGCCGTTTGCGCTGTAGTATGCAAGTGCGCGTGCTGCTGCAAGTATGCCGGAGTAGTATGATACCTGATAGCCGGGGAATGCGCTACCGCAGGAGGCTGCCATCAGACCGTTGTTGCTGTTTGCAAAGTTTGTTGTTTTCCATGCGATTTCTACAACTTTTGCAATTGCAATAGTGTCGGCTGTGTATGTGGCGTTTGCATTCAATGCGGGAGGTGTGCATTTCTTATATGCTACTGTTGTCTCGGGGGTATAGCCGGAGAGACCTGAAGGATCCCAAGAACCTGCAATGCCTGCGAGTGCATAACCTGAGAGATATGCCCAATCCTGGTCGCTTATTATCTGATTGTTGATTACGACTGCCTTAGGTATGGAATACTCAGATTTAAGTTCCTGATATGTCTCATAGTGCGAGATTATGCCCGATGCGGCTTCAGCTATCTGAGCAACTGTGAATGTTGCACCGTTTGCAATCGTGCTGAAAGCAGGATGCGGTGTGGGATATGCAACTGAAGGATCCTGAGTTGCAGGAGCAGCTGTTGTGGGTGCAACCGTTGCCGTGGGCTTGGGTGTAACCGTTGCCGTGGGCTTGGGTGTAACAGTAGTCAGAGGTGTGGGGGTTACAGCAGGCAAGGGCGTGGGTGTTGGCTCGTTGCCTGTTGGGTAGGGCACTTTTTCCATCCGTACACTTGCAGGCAAAGTTCCGTTTTCTGCGTAATATGCAAGTATTCTTGTAAAGCACAAAAGCTCTGCGGGATAATTGACCTGACCACTGAAATTACTTACCGGGAAACCGTTTGCATTGCCTGCGTTGGTGGGATAGCTTGCAGATGCGCCTATACGCTTGTTTTTAACTGCATAAGTGGTTTGTCTTATGGCAAGATTCATATAGAAATTCTGGTCAACGGTTTTAGTGCCAAACGAATAAGCGGCCTCCAAGTCGGGTGGGTCAAATTTGAGTGATGATACGGTGAATACAGTATCTTTGTTGTTGTAAATATCCTGAATTGCCTGTGCCGTCATGTAGAAATATATCGGCAATGATATCCACTGGCCTTTAACAGGCACACCGTAGGGATAGAATGAACTGCCCGAGGTATAATATTTAAGTGCATCCTGTGCCGCAAGTGCAAGCTCCATGATTGTAACATTATCATTTTCAGGTGCCTGGGTTGCAACGGGCGTTGGTGTGGGCGTTGCAGAGGGACCCTTTGTTACTGTCGTTGCCGTGATTCCTGCATCTATAATTTCGGGCAGAACATTGTATTTTGCGTATGAGTTGAGAACTCTTGCAAGCACGATTGTTGCTCTTTCGTTTCCAAAATTACCGCTGTATGACGAATCCGTTTCGCCGGGCAATGTTACAAACGCAGGTAAATAGCCTGTTTTGCCGTAATTGTCGCCACCGCTGAAATAGTTTATAAATTCTCTTGCAACAAGAAGATAACCTGATTTGTCAACCACGGTAGCGCTGAAATTATCAGACGATGTTTCATAGTTTGCATTTGCCGTTATCCACTTTGTACTGCGTGTTGCAGGTGATTTTGAAGAGATATAATCAAGTGCCTGTGCCGCCATCAATGTGTATGAGGGCTTGTCAAGAGTGATGCCGTTTACGATTATCGTTTCGGGCATATTGCCACTTAAAATCATTGCTTCGTAAGCATCGGAAATTGCTTTTACTGCCTCTGCAACGGTAACTGTGGTATTTTGCTTTGACGCCTGTGTTAAGCTTGCATTTACAAAATGCTCAAGCAATGCAAATTCTGTTGTGAGTGTGCTTGCCTCACTAAAGTTATTACGATAGTATTCTGCATCAAAATCTGTTGAAAATTCTTTTGCTTTTCCTGTGAATTCTTTCTTTGCATTTTCAAGGAAGTACGCAAAGCCTTTTTCATAGTCACCCTTAAATGTGTCAACTAATGCCTGACCGTTTTGGTTTATGTAATGCTTGATGTCAAAAGCTAAAGAAGCGCGTCTGCCTTCTCTTATGCCATAAGTTATAAAATGCTTGTAAAGTGCATTTTCGTCAGCGCAATAAGCGGCAAGCTCAGGGTATGCATTAAGATAATACTCTGCATCAAAAACCAAGGGCTTTATATCGCTCGGGATTGCTATTTCGGTTGTGCTTGTGATTTTTCCGTAATCAAAGTTTTGGGGACCGTCCTTTGATGCATAGCTTGTTGTGCCGCCAATTTCGGCAAGCCACATTTTGGTATATGCCGTTGTAAGCTGGCTGTTTGCCGAAGCATCATATATCCATTCAGATGCAGGGAATAAGCAAATATCGGGGTCTATAAGCTGATAAACTGCTTTTTCGGCACCGTTTTGACCGTGGTGAGCCATTTGAACTATATCACTCTTTAAGCTGAAAAACTTTGAAGGGTCTTTCTTGTTTTCATTGTGCAAATACAGTAATGCCTTGCTTTGTGCATCTGAGGTATCACCCAAAAACAGAATACTCTTACCGCCAACCGTAACACGGAATATAGAACAGGTATTGTTTAAAAAGTTCATTGCCAAAAGCTCTTTTACCGTTTTGCTTGTGTAAATGCTTCCGCAGGTGCTAAGAGTTCCACTGTAGCGTGTTGTAATATTGTCTGCCGCCCATATTACATCTTCGTATGTTGAAAGTATATCTATGTGCACTGTATCAAAGTCGAACGAGCCAAGGCTTTCATTCATGTGCTTGGGTTTCACTTCAACAACATTGACGGGTGTAGCGGATTGTGCTTGCAACTTGCTTATGCAGGTATCAACCGCTTTGTTTGATTTGATTGCCGTGTCTTGCTCGCTATATGAACAGTATTCATATATTTCTGCATCCTTGACAAGCGCATAGTAAAATGTGTCAACAGTGATCTGGTCTGCATAGCTTGCAGAAATTGTTGCAAGTGCGCCGTAATGGTCGCTATGAGCATGAGTAATAAACCACGCAGTAACATGGGGCACACTTTTGCCTGTAATATCCTTTAAAAATTGAAGCAAATATTTGCCGTCATAACCGTCGTCTTTTCTGCCGCCGTCAATAACGATAATACTGCCGTCACGTGTTTTAATTACATATGACATAGCACCCTCATAACCACCGCTTGCACGTGGTTGCTTTGGCGGAAGCTGATAAAGCGTTGCCGCAGGCAATGTGGATTCGTAAACTTCAGTTTCCGCCTTTGCTTGCGGTGCAACGGCAAATATAATTGCAGTTAAAATAAAAGCAATTATACAAACAATGCTGATGTTTTTAAGGGATGCTTTAACCATAATTCGCTCCTTTATAATTTTATTGAATTAGTATATATGAAAAAAATTGTAATTGCAATACAGGCAAAGCAATTATTGATTAATCAGAACTCATATGTATTGAAGGGCTGAACTGCTATTGTATCGGGCAGGAAGCCGTATGTGTTATAGAAGTCCAATATCCTTGCATACATGTAGATCATGCTGTAGTGGTTCATTGTACCTTGTGTTGTTGTGCAGT
>JAFSFN010000049.1 GCA_017435185.1 Clostridia bacterium
CGCCGAGACGGTTCATTGCCGCATCGAACGAGAACTTTGTTCTGGTCGAAGGCTCATAAAAAAGGCTTGCCATCAACTTTCCGTCGCAGACATGAGAATACTTCTCGGGCTGCTCTTGAATGTTGTTTGCAAGCGACAACAGGGAATATAATTCTTCAACCGTAAAATCACCGGGTTCAATGAGACTTCTTCGTTTTTTGAACATATGGTCACACTCCTTACCGATGTACTTTAGTCGTACAACCTATTTTTAACATTATGCGACTTTGGACAAGCGTTGTCAAGAGCGGTAAAGCTCAACTTGTACAAAGCCGTGAAAATATTTGCTTGCAATGGAT
Organism: Clostridia bacterium; assembly: GCA_017435185.1. Taxonomy (GTDB): domain Bacteria; phylum Bacillota; class Clostridia; order Christensenellales; family CAG-138; genus RGIG3096. The sequence goes on from JAFSFN010000049.1 coordinate 339, forward strand.
ATTTCGTTGCAGTACACTAAAAAAGGAATTTTATTCCTAATTAAACTATGGAGATGAAACAAAAATGATTTACAGCAAGGCGGAAACTCTTACAAGAGAAGAAATGAGCGAATTGCAAAGCAAGCGCTTGCGTGAACAGGTAAAGCGTGTATATGAAAATGTAGCACCGTACAGAAAGCATATGGACGAGTGCGGAATAACTCCCGATGATATACACGGTATAGAAGACCTGCATAAACTTCCTTTCACTGTCAAGCAGGATTTGCGTGACTCATATCCTTTTGGCTTGTTTGCAACTCCTATGTCCGAGGTCGTGCGTATCCACGCAAGCTCGGGCACAACCGGTAAAAAGACGGTCGTCGGCTATACTGCGGCTGACTTGGATCTTTGGGCAGAAGTTATGGCGCGCACACTTTCCGCAGCAGGCGTTACAAAGGACGATGTCGTTCAGGTCGCATACGGCTACGGCCTTTTCACGGGCGGTCTCGGTGCAAATAACGGCTCTGAAAAGCTCGGTGCTTCGACAGTACCTGCTTCGACAGGCAATACAAATCTTCAGATAGACCTCATGCGTGACTTTGGCGTAAACGCTATCTGCTGTACTCCGTCATTTGCACTTTATCTTGCCGAAACAATCGAAAAGAAAGGCATCGACCCCAAATCTTTGAAGCTCCGCACAGGCTGCTTCGGCGCAGAACCATGGACGGAGAATATGCGCCGTGAAATCGAAGCAAGACTTGATATAAAGGCACATGATATATACGGTCTCTCCGAAATAATCGGGCCCGGTGTTGCGTTTGAATGTGAAGAGCAGGACGGTCTGCATATAAATGAAGACCACTTCATTCCCGAAATTATCGACCCCGACACAGGCGAAGTTTTGCCCGACGGCGAATACGGTGAGCTTGTTTTCACCTGCATCACCAAGGAAGCAATGCCCCTCATTCGTTACCGCACACGTGATGTTGCCTGCATTTCACACGGCACCTGCGCATGCGGAAGAACACTTGTTAAAATGGGCAAGCCCAAGGGCAGAACGGACGATATGCTCATTATCCGCGGCGTAAACGTATTCCCCTCACAGGTCGAATCCGCTTTGCTTGAGCTTGATGAAACAGCTCCCCACTATCAGCTCATAGTTGATAGAAAGGGCGCTCTCGATACACTCGATGTCATGGTCGAAATGAATGAGTCAATGTTTGCGGACACGGTCAAGAAGGTCGAAGAAGTTGAAGAAAGAATACGCAGAGCGATACAAAACGTGCTCGGCATCGCAGTTAATGTTCATCTTGTTAACCCGAACACCATTCAGCGTTCTGAGGGCAAGGCGGTCCGTGTAATAGACAAGCGTAAACTTGTATAAACTACTTAATATAATATAAGGAGGATAACACAATGTTGGTAAAGCAGCTTTCGGCTTTTGTTGAAAATAAGCCAGGCAAGGCGGCGGCGGCGACTGCGGCACTTGCACAGGCAGGAGTGAATATCCGTGCCATGTCAATAGGTGATTCGACAACATTCGGTGTCGTTCGTCTCATAGTGGACGACCTTGAAAAAGGTAGCGAAGCACTCAAAAACATCAATATAACAACTTCCGTAAATGAAGTTCTTGCCGTTCATATGGACGATAAGCCCGGTTCTTTGAATAAAATACTTGAA
>JAFSFN010000006.1 GCA_017435185.1 Clostridia bacterium
CTATGCTGAGCGCCGTGCCGAGATTGTTACGGCCTACGAGGCAGAGCTTAGGCGCGAGGCCTTTGCTTCGGGGCGTATCGATATTGCGGATACTGCAGCAATGCGCTCGATGCCTCCTGATGTGTCATCACCGGCAGTTTTGATGTGTCCATTCCGCATATATCAACCTTGTGCAATGCCATGCCTGTTTCTCCTTGCAAATCAAAAATATCGAACAAGAATAGCATTGACTTTTTTGTAATGTTTTATTATGCGAAAAAGGACTTTTTAACTCTTATAACACTTCTTAAAAAAAGCTCCCTTACTTCAGGGAGCTTTTTTGTTATCGGTTTTCTTTAGCTTGTGCTATGAGGTCTATAACTTCACGGACGGCTCCTCTGCCGCCGTTTGCTTTACAGACATGATCCACCCTCTGTTTTATGCCTTCAACGGCATCGCCGGGACAGGCGGTGAACCCACACAGCTCCATTGCGTTTGCGTCGTTAAAATCGTCACCTATATAGGCGGCATTCTCTGAAGTTATATTGAACTGTTCAAACAACTGTTGCATCACGGCGGCCTTATCATCAACGCCCTGATATATCTTGCTTATGCCAAGTTCAGCGGCACGCCTTGCGACTATTTTTGAATCGCGCCCTGTTATTATTACCGGCACTACATCGGTTTTGGGAAGTATGTTCTTTATACCGTAGCCATCATGGGAATGGAACGCTTTGCACATTTCACCATTATCGCTCATGTATATATGGCCATCGGTGAGTGTACCGTCAACATCCATGAAAAGGGCTTTTATTTTTTCCAATTTCTTTTCCATGCTTTTATTTCCTTATCCTGCGTTTTACCGCATTGCCTATTCCTCTGCAGAGCCAATAGATCCGCTCATAAGTTTTGCTCATTTGGGGGCATTTTGCAAAAGCGGCGTGTATTTTTTGCGTATCAGCATCAAGTGCATCTTTCGGCATTGCCGCAAACACTTTTTTGAAGCCTTGAAGCGCATGGGCGGCACGCTCTTTATCTTTAAGTTCATTTTTCGCCGCATAATAGCAGGTTTTAGCATTAAAGAGATAATTGTTTGCCGCACGAGCCACAAGCTCATCGCACGCTCCTCTTTCTACAAAGAAATTAAACCTGTCTTCAAAGATATAGAGCATATCATCTATTCTTACGGGCGACATTTTCGAGTGCATAAAACCTTGCGGATTTTGGCAGGCATAGTAAAGCTGATTGTCGCAAATGACGACTGTTTTCGCCTTGTCATAGAACATTCTGCACGACATATGAACATCTTCGTGCCATCTTCCTTCTATGAATCGCAAATCATCAAAGAGGCTTGTTGTGTACAGTTTTGCCCACGCACTCGTGCATCGTTTGAATCGTTCACGCAAAATATCACGGCCGTTGCAGCACATTACATTGGGCTCGGTATCGTCTGCAAGCTCACCCTCAATGTCCTGCGGCACGGGTATGCAGTTTATAATCGAAACATCTGCATTGTACTCGCTGAGGTTTTTATACATTACCGAGACGGCAGTATGATGCAGAAAATCATCGCTGTCAACGAATGTAACATATTCGCCGTTGCAAACTTCAAGCCCACTGTTTCTTGCGGCGCTCAAGCCGCCGTTTTTTTCACGGTGAATGACCCTTATGCGTTCGTCACGAAGTGCGTATTCGTCGCATATTTTGCCGCTGTTGTCGGGAGTTTTATCGTCAACGAGTATGAGTTCAATATTTGTATAAGTTTGATTCAATATCGACTCTATACAACGCGCGACATACTTCTCGACGTTATAGACCGGCACTATTACCGATATTTTGGGCAAGTTCTTCATTTTTCAGATACCGTACTTTTCACAAAACTGTGCATAGAGTTCTTCAACATATGGCTTTCTGCACTTTGTCTTCATTTCTTTTGGTATGAGCTGTATATAGTCTCTGAACTGCGAAACGGTGATATCGTGATTTTCGAGCAGATAACACGCAAAATTGGGGTGGCAATGATAAAGTGCCGTCAGATAGAGGTACGGCGAATAACCCCATGTATGTGTCTTTGCTATGGGCATTATGAATTTGCTTATCGCATCGAGTATCAGTTCGATATTATATTTATAGTGCGAAACACTGTTGAAGTAGTTGGCTATAAGTTCCGTATTGAGGTTGCCTGCTCCCCTGCCCATGCCGTAAAGAGATGCATCGACAACAAGAGTACGGTCTGTCTCATAGTCGCACACATCCTGCGCCGTTATGAACGCAAGCTGCATATTGTTGTGAGAATGGAAGCCTATCCATACATCTTTATCAAGCAATGTATCGAGTATGGAAAAATAATAGCGGAAATCTTCTTTTAACATATAGCCGAAGCTGTCAACTATGGCTACGCCCTGAGGCTTGAGCTTTGCTATTCTGGCTATGAGATCGGCATATTCCTGCTTTGTATAGTCGATAGTTACCATGGGCTGGACAAAGAGTTTATAGCCTGCCTCGACAATGCGCTTTGACAAGAGCATTGCTTCTTCTACCTGGTGCTTGTAGAAAACGACACGGATACCGTCTATCGAATTGCCGGTATAGTCGGTTATATCTTCGCTCTTGTACTGCATGACATCCGCCATTGCAAGATACATCGAATTCTTGCGGTCTTTGGGTATGAACTCGCCTATCTGTTCGATATGCTTGAATATAGATTTTCCCTCGACATAATCGGCGTTGTTAAGATAGCCGCATTCGATTATGTCGATATTGGCCTGTGTGAGCATTGAAGCGGTTTCTTTTATGACATCGTTCCCGAACACCCAGTTCACGATGTAGCCGCCGTCACGCAATGTGCAATCCAGCAATTTGACATTGTTTCTCATTTTATTACCTCCCAAGCTCTATCATCATCTGTGCGAATTCAAAGTCACTTTCGGTATTTATATCGACAGCTTCACGCTGTGAAACTTCTTTTATATAAGGCTTCTCGCCAACTCTGCGGACTATCTTTTCAAATACTTCTTTTGTGAAAGCATACACGCCCGAAGTTTCTCTGTATATCTTCTTTAAGTCTTGACTTCGGGGCAGATTGCGTGCGTCGAAGTTCATGGGCTTGCCGTCCTGCCACAAAAAGTCCTGTATCACGACTGCGGTAAATGCCGAATCGTACTCGCCGCTCTTGACCTTTTCGATACATTCTTCCATGGTTTCTTTTGTTATGAACGGAGCTGTCGCATGAGCGTAGAGATATATGTCGGCATCGACCCTGTTCATGAACTCACGGAATATCTGCGTGAAATTTGAAGTGGGCTCGTCCAAATATGCGGGACGCTTCAAATGAACAGCTCGACCTGTGAGATATTTCTGTATCTCATCATCACTGCAAAAGACATACACTTCATCGAGTTCTTTCACGCTGTCGAGCGTTTCGAGAACATGGCCTATAAGCGGTTTGTCACCGAGCGGCCTTGTGTTCTTGCCGGGGCAACGCTCATTATTGAGTTTTATCGGAACACAAGCTACTATCTTCATTTTTTCACCTCAAACAAACTGTCAAAATCCACTCTTTCAAATTCTTCGAGTTTTCCGCCGCGCGTTGCATTATATATCGTCACACGGCCTATTGATTCATCGGCAAAACGCCTTGCATCACGATATGTGAGCGTGCTCTGTCCCATATCGTGCACCGCCACGTCTTTTATATCCTGATCGTAGTCTTTGCAGAAATAGTCGCCCGCGTTTTTATCTTCGATGATATTGCCTGCTTCGTCTATTATCTTGCTGTAATTGTGGTCAACGCCGATGAGATATATTTTTCTGAAGCCCATGTATGCCGCTATCTGCATACATGAAAACGTGACTGTTCCTCGGCAGTCTATCTGCTTGGCGATATCTGTCGAAAAGCTGTGCAGATAGTCCTTCTCACGGTCATAATTGAGCCAGAAATATTTCGCACCGTCAACATTCACGCCCTCAAACCATTTAAGATTTACGGGTATGAATTTCGCCTTTGATTCAATGGCATTTATCTCCGCCTGCTTTTCTTTGATTATGAGCACATCTTCACAGCAGTAATAAGTCGGTCTCCATGATGTTTCGTTGAATATCTTGTATATTCGATTCATGCCGAATGTGACTTCATTATGCGCTTTGAGCGTTTCAAGGTCCTCTGCTTTAAGGCTCGGACCGTTCCCGATTATGAAACAGCGTTCGCCCTTATGGATGTCCTTGAACTTTTTAAGTTTTTTACCGTACGGCGAAGAAGCAAAATCTTTTGCCATCCTGCCTCTTATACGACTTTGCAGGGAAAGGAAAATGTTCATGACGATAGCTTCCTTTTCAAACAATATAGTTTATCTATTAATAATACCACACAATAACTTTTCAAGGAATATGCGAGCGAATACAAACCGCCTATTTTTTTCCTTGTTTTTTCAAATGCTTCGGCAAAAACTCTGCTTTGCATTATTTTTTTGTTTTCTGCGAGCTTTTTCGCAAGGCTTGCCTTGTTCTTTTTGTGGAATGTGTTTTTTAATGCGGCCTCGAGCTTGAAGAACCACGCATTGTACACTCTTTCGATATCGCTCTCTGTGTGCTCATGGTTTCTTACAAACTCCAAAAGCTCACCATGCACACGGTTTACTATTTCAAACATATCGGGATAAAATCTGTTGTCAAGCGATTCACGCCCCATGCGTACATAGTTATATGTGCATTTGTTGGACACTATTATCTGTTTCGGCTTCGCTGTATCAAGATATTTAAGGTTGAACAGCAAGTCCTCACCGAGCGAAAGCGTTTCGTCCATTTTAAGCGAAAAAGTTTTTATTATATCAAGCCTGTACAGCTTGTTGCACGGCGAAGCATCAAGCCATTTTTCATGGAGTTGTGCCATGTCCGCAACAGTCAACACCGACACTGCCTCATCTTTTGAAAAACAAGTCTCGCCCGTAACGGTCGTATTATAGTCGGACACGGTGCGAAAAGCGTTCCAGACCATACATTCATCGCCATACTGCTCTTTCAGCGCAAATATCGTTTCAAAGTGGTCACTTTCAAGATAGTCATCACTGTCTATGAAAGCAATATATTTGCCTCTTGCTTCCCGCATACCCCTGTTTCGTGTAGATGACACACCACCGTTTTTAAGCGCAAGCACTTTTATGCGTGAATCTTTTTTCGCATACTCACGGCATATGTCAAGGCTCTTATCCTTTGAGCCGTCATCGATGAGCAAAAGTTCAAAATTCGAAAAACTTTGTTCAAGTATACTTTCTATGCAATATTTCAAAAACTTTTCGCTGTTATAAACAGGTACGGCAACCGTTAAAAGCGGTGAGTTCATAAGCCCACCCCCAATCTGTTTCTCAAAGCAGAAGTGAAATTCGGAAAAATTCTGAACAACACGAAAAACAACGGTGTTTTGCCGCCCATGAGAAAGATTACAGAATTATCCGCCTTTTCTTCTCTGACTCTTTTCACGAGTTTATTTCTGTGTGTTTTATCACTGTCAACGGACGCATTTCTTGCAAGGCACTGATGTGCATACATACACGAACCAAGGTATGAAGCCTTCGCTAAATTATAAAGTTTGGGGAACTTTTCTTCCACATAATCCATACGCTCTTTTAACGCTTCGACAGCATCAAGTCTTCTCACCGAATAGCCGCTCGACATTATGCTGTTTTCGTGCTGAACATAGAAATAAAGCTGCGCTTTGAGCGACACTACTCTCTTACTGTTTCCCACGGCACGGTATGTAAAAAACTCATCCTCGTTAAGTTTGCCTTCTCTGAAAATTAAACCCTCAAGTGCTTTTTTTGAATAGACCTTATTCCATACAACCTGATGCACATTTCTTTCACAAATAAGCTCTTCCATTGCCTGTTCGCTGTTAAAGCAGAGGACTGCTTCACTCTTTTCGGCATCATTTCGTGCTTGAGCCTGTTCTTTTTCGCTCTCGCCGACTTTTATATATGCACATTCCGCAATATCGGCATTATTTGCTTCAACTGCATTCATGAGCATCAAAAACATATTTTCGTCTGTATAATCATCGCTGTCAATGAATGCAATATACTCGCCTTTTGCAACTTCAAGACCCGAATTTCGCGCAGCACTCAAGCCGCCGTTTTCACGGTGTACCACTCTTATGCGTGCATCCTTTTTTGCCCATTCATCGCACATTTCGCCGCACTCGTCGGGCGAACCGTCGTCCACCAGTATTATCTCTGTATCACGGTACGTTTGTGCAACAAGGGAAGAAACACACTTGTTAAGATATTGTTTTGTCTTATATACGGGTACAATAATGCTCAGCATAATTTCTCCACGTCGATATTGGGTTTTCTTATTTTATCATAAACAAAGTATACAAAGGGAAAAATCCACCGCATATCCTTCTCTATAAAGCAAATCAGCTTATCTTTTGTTGAAGTTATCGCACCGCTTTTCACTATGCCGTGCATTTCGTTTGCCGTTTCCTTGCATATCTGCTTTGAATCATCGGTCTTTAATTTACTGTACAGCAAATATTTTGTTTTCAGTGCATCAAACAAGTGCTTTTGTGCCGAATTAAAACGCTTTGCGTTTACTTCATTATCGCAGATTATCCGTGCAACCTTTTCTCTGTCAAGCACAAACCTGGTCTGATCAACAATGTGCGTTGCGCTCTCGCTTTGCATATTATATATATATTTCGCACTGTCGATATACACCGACTTGTCTGCATTTTTGAACGCAAAGTAATTCACGAGGAGATCTTCGTTTATTTTTATTGTCTCATCAAAGCGCACACCGTCAAACAGATTTTTTTTATAAAGTTTATTCCATATGCCGCCTGCAAAAAGCCTGCCCTCTATCAAGCACGCAAGTGCTTCATCACAAGACTGCACATACACCTTGCCGGAAGTATTGGAAAACATTTCCTCACCGTTTTCAATTCGCTTATATCCGCAGTGTGCAATATCGGCATCGTATTTTTCAATCGCATTTATAAGCAGCTCATACATATCTGCTTCCGTTGCGTCATCTGCATCGACAAATGTTATGTATTCGCCGTTCACAATTTTAAGTCCCGCATTTCTTGCAGACGAAACGCCGCCGTTTTGCTTGTTTACGATTTTTAAGCGGTCATCCTGCTTTGAAAATGCTTCAAGCACATCAATCGTGCCGTCTGTCGAGCCGTCGTTAATCGCTATTACCTCAATATCTTTATATGTTTGAGCCAATATGCTTTTAAGCGTGTTTTCTATTGTTTTTTCACCGTTATATACAGGCACTATGACGCTTATCATTTGCTTCCCCTTTATTGTTTTACAAGCTCCTCAAAAAGTTTTTCATACGCGCGTACTGTATTTTCTTTTGAAAACACTTTCGCTCTTTCTTTGACTTTTTGAGCATAATGCGCACGCAGCTGAGCACTTTCTATCATTTTCTTCATGCCGCTGTACAAGCCGTCTTCCGAATTTTCGACTATTAAGCCGTATTCATCGTTTTTCCCCAGCAGTTCTTCCATTCCCGAGCAGAGTGTTGTAACAACGGGTGTGCCGACAACAAGCGCTTCCGTAACGGCAGTGCTGAAGCCCTCTTTATATGACGAGCAAACATACGCATCTGCTTTTGCGACATATTTATAAGGATTATCCCTGTATCCCAAAAACTTAAAAGAATTATCAAGTGAATTTTCGCTTATATACTTTTGAATGTTTTCCTGTTCTTCGCCCACGCCGAGAATATATATATTATGCTTTTTACCCTCGTCGATAAGGCGTTTGTGAACTCTCGCAAGGCGGTCAAAGCCTTTTACTTTTATTATTTTGCCGGTTGAAATAAGGTTCACGGAGTTTTCGTCGAACTTTACATCATCAACACTTTGTTTTGAGCTTTCGAGTATTTGTTCAACCTCATTGACATTATATTTCACCGTAAGCGACGGTTTTGTAACATTCATGCTTTTTACAAAAGTGTCTTTAACAGTCTCGGATACGAAGACAATGGTGTCGAAAGCATCATAGCACGCCCTTGCCTCATCAGGCGACTTAAAACCTATTGAAGTTTTTTGCTCTGTGTGTATGACACATATCTTTTTGGTGTCTTTATCGTTACAGCCGCTTATTATCCGAGCCGCCGGGCCTTCAAGGTAGGCAACCGCTATATCGTATTTTTCTTTTACAAAAAGATTATAAAGCATTTTGGGGCTAAAGAGTTTCATTATTACGGAATTACCCCTGAACATACGCTTAAATACCGACTTATACTTAACATGGGGCGAAACTGACTTTTTATGAACGCCCACATCAAACACGGTTTGTAATGTGATGTCGAACTTTTCACTGTCAAGATTATTGACCAGATTGACAAGCACCTTTTCGGCGCCGCCATGCATCAGGTTCGGAATCAGAAAGAGTATGCGTGTTTTTGCCATCGTTTCCCCCACTATGTATGAATCAGTTCAGCCATGCTCCGGTATTGAGCACGACGCTGTAATAAACATAGTCCCATGTAATTACCATTTGATAATAGAACCAGATAAGGTATGCTGCTATACAGCCTGCCGTCAAAAGCTGTCTTGTCTGACCTCGGAACACTTTTTTGATGAGCCAGGGCAGAAGCATGAGGTTATACAGTTCAAAGTAGATATACAACCTTCCCATGAAAACACCGCTTGAAACCGATGCAAGCAGCATACAGAAGAAATTGAACACCGACATATTTATCGCCAGATTCATTCTTTTATCGTTCAGTATGCTCACTTCACTGCGCTTTATAAAAGCGAGTGCAACGGGAACAAGTGCCACTATGGCGCGCATTATATTACTTCCCGTATCCGCCGCCATATAGTCGATATAGCCGTCATACTGTGTGCCCGAAAGTGCATTTCCGAATGCAGGCATCAAAGTATCAAAAGCAAACACCATAACAACGCAGGTGATTATGGATATCCACATTCTTGAGCTCCACGGCTTACCCTGAACCACGAAATATATCGGAAGCATTAAAACGGCAGAGCCGTGTATCGTGCTCAAAAGCAATGTAGCTATCGCAAATCGCACGAACTTTTTGCTGATTATCCAATCCATCAAAAAGAACAGTGCCGTCGCCACGATAAACTGGCGCATACCGTTCATGAGCCATGTAAAATCGGTCGTGGCGATGAACAAAAAGGCACTGAAGCCGAATGACGGCGAATGTTTATAGAGCGGATAGACAACAAGCAATGTTGAAATAAACGCTATGGCAAAGATCCACACCTGCCAGTCGGTGGATATGAACTGTTTGAAGATAACGCTCAAAAGCGCAAAGCCCTTGTCTTTTTCCTCTGCGGCAATATCGAACTCCGCAAGCTCGGACGGCCATTCAATAAACATATTTCTGTAAGCGACCGTGTCGGCAATACCGCTCCTTAGGCCAACAAAAAAAACAACAACCGCAAAGAAGAGAAAAGCACGCATAGCTGTCGTTCTTTCCTCAACACGATTATATATTTTTATTGTGCGCGGGTTATATATATCCATTACCCACACAATGAAGGCTACCGCCATCATGCCCCAATATATCGGCAATTTTCTTCTCCTGTTATGACTTCAAAGCTCTTTTGTGCAGTATTTTATATATCCACATCGGCGCAAGCCCCACTATGAGCGGTTTGAACGCCTTTATCCTGCCTTTTATGCCGAGCTTAAACGTTTTGCATATCTTAACTTTGAGCTTGTATTCGTTTATTCGGTAGGCATATTTGCGCTTTCTTAAAAATGCGTTCCTGTCCTCCCTCATGCCGTAAAGCTCATCGGCAATATTCACTCCGTACATGCCCTGTGCATACATTCTGTACCACAAGTCATAGTCCTCTATTCGCATCACATCGTCATCGCCGCAGTAGCCGCCGACTTTTTTCAAGGCTTGAGTACGCATCATACACGGCGCATGGCAAAACGGCGAATGAGCAAGCAAATCGCTTGCGCTCGGTCTTTCTGTGTTTACGATATGGCCATGCACGCCGTTTTCATCATAAAAGTACATAGAGCTGCTCACAACTGCGGCATTTTTGTCGTTCATAAGGACGGCAAGCTCTTTTTCAAACCTGTATTTATCGCATATATCGTCGCCGTCCATGCGAGCTATGAACTCACCGTTTGCATATTCAAGACAGTGATTGAGCGTTTTTGCAAGACCTGTATTTTTCTCATTTCTAATCAGCCTTGCTCTGCTCTCTTTTGCACATATGCGTTCTGCGACGGCATATGTATCGTCACTTGAACCGTCATCGCACATTATGAGTTCCCAGTCTTTATATGTCTGTGCGATTATACAGTCAACCGCTTCTTCAAGCGTGTCGGCACAATTATATATGCCCATAAGCACCGAAACGAGACCCTTTTTCATTTCAACAGCCCTTTCTTTTCCAAAAGGCTGTTACGGTGCCTTACTATTTCACGAATAATGTTCTTTGAGTCGAACTTGTCTTCAACGAGCTTTCTGCCCGCCTTGCCCATTTTTTCACGCAGTTCCTTGTCAAGTATGAGCTGTTCTATTTTTTCTGCCAGCGGCTCAACAGTCTTCACCGGAACAACAAATGCCGTTTCATCCCTTATAACACCGTCTGTCGGGCCGGGAATATCGCTTATTACAAGCGGCAATTCCATTGCTGCCGATTCTATTACCACAGTACCAAAGCCCTCTCTGTAGCTTGGGAAAACATATATATCCATTGCCGCCATATAACGCTCGGGGTCATATACCCTGCCGCCTGTACGCACAACATCAGGACATTCATAAAAGAGAGAAAGCATTTCGTGGTCTTCCCTGTCACTCTTTTCTTCATAGCCGACAAAAAACAGCTTCAGCTCGGGATATTTTTTGTGCAGTATATTGAAAGCTCCCATCATTTCATCGAAGCCTTTGTCCTTCATGAGTCTGCCCAAAAAGCCCATTACGACATCATCTTCCTTAAAGCCGTATTGTTCTCTTATTTCTTTTCTGTACTGCTCTTTTTTTGCAATGTCGAAACGGTCAAGGTCCACGCCGCAAGCACTGCCGTTATAAACAACACCGCTCTTTGATTCGTCATAGAAGCCCATCTCTCTGCACAGCTTCAAGTTGCCGAAGCTGTCGGGCGCAACAAAAGTTGATAATGAGCAGGTCAACTTTTCTATGAACTTGAATATCTTTCGTCTTATGCCGTTAAACGAAACAAAAAGTAAGCCCCACTGGCAATAGAGGCGAACAGGCACCCTCGCCAAAAATGAGGCTATGGAAGCATACAGCGACGCATTGGGCGTTGTATACTGAACTATATCGAATTTTTCTTTTTTGAATATTTTAAGCATTTTGAACATGGCGCCCACGCCCGAAAGGCTGACGCCGCGTTCCATAGGTATCGGCAAGGGACGAACATACTCAGGCAGTGCCTTTTGATATTCCTCATCCATATTGCAGATAAGACACACCTCGTAGCCATCGTCATGATAGGCTTTGAATGTGTCTTTTATGAAATAGTCCACCGTCATGGTGACCGTTGTTATTATTGCTATCTTTTTCTTTTTATTGGAGCTCATATGCATATTGTCCTGCTGTTTCCATGTGTTCGTCAACTATTTTTTGAATATCATCGGGCAGTTTCTTTGTTTTTGAAACCACCTTTATCACGGTAAAGAATATGCAGTACAAATCAGAAAAGAAGCCGTTATTATAGCGGTAATAGAGTTGTAATTTCAGTTTGAGCGGACGCACACACTGCAAGTAGTATTCGTCGGAGTTCGCGCCTGCTTTTGTAAAGCCTATATATTGTTGGGAATTGACAATCGAAGCCCAGTCCGTAATGCCCGGCTTTAAGTCGAGTATGGGCATTTCTTTCTCGGTATACATATCAACATAATAGCGAAGCTCGGGACGAGGGCCCACAAAACTCATGTCGCCTAAGAAAACATTTATGAGCTGAGCCATTTCATCGAGCTTGGATTTCCTTAAAAAATGACCGACTTTTGTTATTCTCTCATCATGGTCACTGACATTATAACTGCCCTTGCCCTCGCAGTCTTTCTTCATTGAGCGGAACTTGAATATGCGGAAAGTCTTTCCGTTCTTGCCCACTCTCTCACCTCTGAAGAAAACGCCGCCCTTACTGTCAATCACTATAATTATGGACAGCACAAGAAATATGGGAGATAAAATTATCAGTCCCACCGAACTTAAAACTATATCGAATGTTCTTTTTATAAATGCTTTCATTACATACTTCCGCCATCAGCACCGATATTCACAGCAGGCATGAAAGAACTGCGTTCGCTCGCCATAAACAATACAACATCTGCTATTTCTTCGCAAGTGCCGAATCTGCCTATCGCCTGATGATGTCCCAAATAATCCTCACAGCGTTTGGGGTCTGTCACTGTGAAATTGTCCCAATAACTGCCCTTGAACGCTACCGCTCCCGGCATTACCGATGTGAGCAGAACGCCACTTGATGCAAGCTGTCTGCTGACAGTCGTGACATATGCATTCAAAAATGCCTTGCTTGAAGCATAGAGCGGATTGCCTCGAAGCGTCTGAGCCGATATTGACGAGATATGTATCACTCTGCCCCAGCCTTTTTTTATCATGATGGGCAAAAATACGCTGTTCATGTCTATTGATGCAAGTGCATTGAAGCGAAGTGCATGGCTCCAGTCACTGCTGTCTGCCAAGTGGTTGCGGCTCACGAGAGAACCGCCGACATTCTGAATTACTATCTCAAATTCGCCGTATTTATCAATGAGCATTTGAGCAAAAGCCACGGCATCACATTCCATGATGTCAACGCTTTCATATTCAAAAGACGCTGCGCCTTTTTGAAGTGCTTCTTTTTTTAATTCTTCAAGCAGCTGCATCGAGCGTGCAAGCGCAACAACATTGCAACCTTCCTCGGCAAACGCAAGTGCTATGGCTCTGCCTATACCCTTGCTTGCGCCCACAACCAGCACATTCTTTCCTTTAATACCGAGTTCCATTCTTCCTCCTCACAGCGATTGTACCGTCGCTGTTTTTACGGTGAATACCTCTTTTTTAGCTTTTTCTGCCTTAACGGCATTTTCTTCACCGTTCGCCTTATCCTTATTGTCCGTTATATGATATGTGGGAACTATGCTCTCAACAAGTTCTTTTATCTGTCTTGAATTATCGGCGGCGGCATTTTTGAGCATTTCAAGCTGAGATTCAAACGCCGCTTCGTCAAAATCAAGCTGATGGCCTATATATATGAGCTGATTATCCGTCTTACCCAAGCCTTCCTCAGACATGAGCAATTCTTCAAAGAGCTTTTCGCCCGGACGAAGCCCCGTGTATTCTATCTTTATATCAACATCGGGTTCATAGCCGGAAAGTCTTATCATGTTTCGTGCAAGGTCATCTATTCTGACAGGCTCGCCCATATCAAGAACAAATATCTCGCCGCCCTTTGCAAAAGCGCCTGCCTGCAAAACAAGTGACACCGCTTCGGGAATGGTCATAAAATAGCGGATTATATCTTTATGTGTGACAGTTACCGGGCCGCCCTTTTCTATCTGTTTTCTGAAAAGCGGTATTACACTGCCGTTGCTTCCCAAAACATTGCCGAATCGCACAGAAACAAATTCAGTTTTTGACTTGCCGTTGAACATCTGGACTATCATTTCGCAGATACGCTTCGATGCGCCCATTATATTTGTGGGGTTAACAGCCTTGTCGGTGGATATCATAACGAACTTTTCGGCATTGTATTTATCTGCCGCCCTTGCGACATTGTATGTGCCGAACACATTATTCTTTATTGCTTCGTTGGGACTTTGCTCCATGAGCGGAACATGTTTGTGTGCCGCCGCATGATATACGATATCTACGCCGTATTTTTCAAACACTGCATCAACACGCTTCTCGTCACGAACACTGCCAATAAGCACTTCGAGCGTCAAGTCGGGATATTGGGCGATTATTTCATTCTGTATCGCATATGCATTGTTTTCGTAAATGTCGAATATTATGAGGCATTTGGGATTGTGCCCTGCTATCTGTCTGCAAAGCTCACTGCCTATTGAACCGCCACCGCCCGTTACAAGTACTGTCTTGCCCGAAACATAGTCCAGTATCTCGTCCATATTAACCTTGACCGCATCACGGCCGAGCAGGTCTTCGACCTGAACACGGCGCAGTTTCTGTATTGTGACTTCACCGTTTACAAGCTGATATAATCCGGGAACGGTCCTAAGTTCACAACCTGTTTCCTGGCATATTTTGACTATGTCTCGCCTGCTTTTTGCGTGAGCCGTCGGCATTGCGATTATTATCTCTTCGATATCATAATCTTTAACCGCCTGAGGTATGTCGTTTCTGTTTCCGACAACACGAATACCGTACAAATATCCGCCCCGCTTATCCGCCGCATCATCAATGAGGCAAACAACACGGTTTTCCGAATTTTGGCTGGTATTGAGTTCCCGAATGGTCATTGCACCTGCTTGTCCCGCACCGACGACCATTGTGCGCTTTTGTTTTTTCACTTTGTGCTCTATAAGCGTTTTTGCACCGTACTTCACTCTGCGTGCTATGCGATATGCAAAACGCACCACGCACTGAGCGCCTATGAGCAGGAATAAATGTATAACAAAAAAGCGTTTGGGCATTGGGAAATGCACAAGCGTATCAACAAGCTGATGTTTTTGTATGAGGATATGACCGATAAATTCAAACGCAACACTCACGGATGCGGCAAAAACTATGTGCCACATCTCGGCGGCGCCGGCAAAAGCCCACAGACTGCTGTAGAGTTTGAATACTGAGAACGCCGCTATTGTAAGCACCGTGTATATCGGTGCAAACTTTACTATTCTTACCAAGCAGGTCCTTATTGCGTCATTTGCAAAATTGAACTCATAGCTTATCCAGATTGCAGCTATAGCCATAAGATTTATAATGACCACATCAAGGACCGCAAGCAGACTGATCCTCAACACCTTATTAGCGTCGACTGTTTTTATCTTCATTGCTTCTCGCCCCCCTGGTCTTAATTATATAAAAACAGTTTTTAAGGATGTGTTTTATATCTAAGAGAATGTTCGATTTACAAATGATATATTATGTTCATTATGATATATCACACTCACAATTCTGTCAACTTTATAACCTTTGTAAAAGAATACAGGTTTTTCATAAAAGAAATAAGGCGGTTGTTAAAACCGCCTTTTATCCGTTTTTATGCTGTCAGTCAGCGTAGTTTTTGAAGTAGTTCTGAACCAAAACTATGGGAGTACCCTTGTCACCGCTGCCCGATGTAAGGTCGCAGAGTGAGCCTATGAGGTCTGTAAGCCTTCTGGGAGTGGTTCCCTCAGATACC
>JAFSFN010000050.1 GCA_017435185.1 Clostridia bacterium
CGAATGGAAGAGGAGGTTGCTATGACACAGTTACCGAGAAGCGAGTATCCCCGCCCGAATTTCAGACGGGACCAGTGGCTTTGCTTAAACGGCGAATGGGATTTTTCCATTGGGCAGAAATCCTTTGACCGAAAGATCATTGTTCCCTATGCCTGCGAGACTGCCTTGTCCGGAATTGAAGATAAGAGTTTTCACAAAACTGTATGGTACCGCAAAGCATTTGTGCTTCCGGAAACCATGCTGGGAAAGCGGATTCTGCTACACTTCGGTGCGGTGGACTACGCCTGTGATGTGTGGGTCAATGGCCGCTATATCCGAAGCCATATTGGCGGCCAGACCAGTTTTGAGGCAGATGTTACCGATGCCCTCGCCCAAAACGGCGAAAATATCATCGAACTGAAAGTGGAAGATGATTATACTGATCTGGAAATGCCCCGTGGCAAGCAGTTCTGGGAACTGAATTCCAGGAGTATTTTCTATTCCCGTACCACCGGCATCTGGCAGACTGTGTGGATTGAAGCAGTGGACCCACTGTATTTGGTAAGCTGCCATATTACGCCGGAGTTTGATAACCGCGCTGTTCGCTTTGAGTATCACTTAAGCCAAATAGCAAAAGCTGTTTCCTTTGATATTTCCTTCCACGGTATGGAGGCTGCGAATCTTACGGTTTCTCCCAAGAGCACGAGCGTGATGCCCTGACCGATGCCGGCACGAATAGTCTGCGTGGGCTTCCATTGTATTTCATTGAGCAGTGAACTGATGTCCGACACGCAGTTGTTGGCAAGCGTCCAGCCCTCAGGCAGACCAAGCTCGTCGCTCATTATGCGGCGAATTTGCGGACCTTTACCGTCAATACTGCCGTCCCGAAGCTCCATGAGCCTTAGCGCACATTTTGATACCGTTGTGTCATCTATCTCCATGCTTCGCATTGCAAGATATGACTTGAGGCGTTCTTTGAGCTGACGATATACAAGGTTAGGCAGACTGCTCTTTTGCTCTGACAACGCTGCCGTGTTGTCATAAAGAGCACTCTGACCGCCGATGATTCCTGTTGCTTCGCCTGTAAGCTCGATGCCTGTTGATGTCGAAAGCCCCAACTTTTCGGACCATTCGTTCAAAAGGTCGATACCCAAGCGTTTTGATACTTCAAAGAAATAATAGTTGCATGAGTTGGTGAGCGCACGCGTCAGATTCTGCGCCGCATGATTTTCATAATGTGTTGTCCAGCAGTGAGCAGGGTTGGTGGTGATGTATGAACCGTCGTCAAGCTGGTAATAGTATACATACTCGCAGTCTATGGTCTCTTCAATATTTATGACCTCTTCGAGCGCACCTGCAAGCCCCGTTGCCGGCTTGAAGATAGAGCCGGGAGCGAGCTTTGCGGAGATTGCCTTGTTTCGCATGGGGGTAGTGTCGCTTGCCGCTTCACCGAACAGTGCTTCGCTTTGTTCCGTTGTCAGACCCTGAATGAACCAGTTGGGGTCATAGGAGGGGTAGGATGCCATTGAAAGTATGTCACCGTTAGTAACATCTATTATTACTATTGCACCGGTCTTTGCAGTGTCTATCTTTGAAGTATCGCCCTTTGTGGCACTGCTGTATTTACCGTCCTTGTCTTCGGCAATGAGCGCCTGCTCGTCTGTGGCTATCTTGTTTATAAGTGTCTCAAGTGCCGCTTCGGTGACCTTTTGAAGCTGAAGATCTATCGTGAGGACCACATCGTTTCCGTTAGTGGGGGAAACGTATGATATCTCACGAATGGTGCTGCCGGTATCGTTAACTTCGATTTTCCGCACACCTTTGTGTTCGTTTGTTGCACCTGTAAGATAGCGTTCCATTGTTGATTCAACGCCCGAAACGCCTATATAGTCGTTGTAAGAATAGCCGAGCTTGAGCATGTTGTAAAGCTCTTTGCCGTCATCGTTGAGCATAGGGTTGCCGTCATCGTCCAAAACTATCGCTGATGCATATTCATCGGGAGAAAAACCTAAGTTTTCAAGATATGATGCGGTAACTGTGTTTACGCTCCTGCTTAAATAGCCGATTATGTGAGCGGCAGTTGTGCCCTGGGGATAAACTCGTGTCGTGCTTTGCGAGGTTTGAAGCCCGGGAAGCTCGTCGCTTCGCATTTTTATTTCGGCAATGACCTCAAGACCTACATCGTAGGCTATTGTTATAGGCGCATATGCTTTGTAGTTGTTGAGGTTGACTTCCTGACGAATTGATATGACCTTGTTGGCTTCTTCAAATGTAAGATCTTCGGGAATGTACCAGTAGGCTCTCAGCTTCAAATAAGCCTCTTCTGCAGTTATGTCCTCATCGGTGAAGCCCATGGCATCTCTGAAATTCTTATAGCGGGCTTCTATTGCAGCTTCGCTCTGGACACCCCAGTCATAGTAAATGTTGCCGTTTTCGTCCATGGCAAGATATGAAGTGTCGATGGTGGAATAACCGTAACTTTCGATTATGTCTATCGCTTTTATAAGTGCTTCTGTATATATTGCAGTGTAGTAATCGGTTCTGTTTGCGGCGTCACGGAGAAAGTCGATGTTGTAGGTGGTTTCATCATATGCAAGTACAAGACCGTTTCTGTCGAGTATTTTGCCCCTTGTACCGGACGTTGTTATCGTGCGTGTAATGCGGCTCTGAGCCTGAGAAGCATATTCTTCGCCTTCTTTAAGTGTGAGTATGCCAAGCTGATATATGAGTGCAGACATCATAAGCAAAAGTACTATTGACAATATGAGGAAGCGTGACCATGTGTTTTTCATTTTTCGGTTCAGCCTCCTATCCTGTAGTCAACACGCTGACGCACCTGACGGCTCATTGACGGCTTGAGTATTATGTGTATGAGCATACAGAAAAGACCTGTCAGCACCGCACATGGCAGTATATATGTTATGA
Organism: Clostridia bacterium; assembly: GCA_017435185.1. Taxonomy (GTDB): domain Bacteria; phylum Bacillota; class Clostridia; order Christensenellales; family CAG-138; genus RGIG3096. Next base: position 2,905 of record JAFSFN010000050.1, read on the forward strand.
GCATACTGCCGTAATTAAAACGACCGCCGTCAAGCGAGAGTGAAAAAGCCATTATGTTTTCCTTAATAAAAGAAGCACCCAGCGCGCAAAGCGGAGCGATAACGATATTGTCTGAATAGAACTTGCCTTCCAAAAGACCTGACAACATACCGCTGAGCATGTATATGAGTGCGTACAGACCGACATATTCACCGAAAAATATATCTGCAAAAAGACCGGCACAAAGTCCTGCAATGCCGCCTTTAACACTGCCGGTGAGCACTGAACAGGAGATTACAACGGCAAGCACAGCATCGGGGCGTGTGCCGAAAATATTGACATGATGGAATAATATTGAGTCAAGATATAATGAAATAACAAGAAAAATCGGTATTAAAAAGCGTTTCATTCCGATTGTTCCTCCGAAGAAACAATGACCATGACTTCTTCTAAATGATTGAAATCAACTGTGGGCTCAACGAGCGCATTGCGTTCATCGGCATTGTTGTCATTGGTGCGTGTAACTTCCGTTACGGTACCTATTGTTATGCCCTTGGGGAAAACTCCTCCAAGACCGTTCGTGACTATTACATCGCCGGGTACAAGGTCGCTTCCCGAGGGGAGATAATAAAGCTCCAAAGCCGCCTTACTGCCGTTTTCGAGGACACCTTGAACCATTGCACCGTCACGGGTACGCTCGACCATGACGCTGACAGTGGAGCGTGAGTCGATTATTGAAGTGACCTTTGCCCATGTTGCGCCGACATCGGTGACACGACCGACAAGGCCGAAAGAGTTGACAACAGGCATATTCTTTTCTATGCCGTGTTTTCTGCCTGCGTTTATTGTGAACGAATCAAACCAAACGCCCTGACCTTTAGCGATAATGGTAGCGGTTACATAATTGTAGTTTTCATTGCTTTGAGAATAATTCAAAAGCTCTTTTAAGCGTTCGTTTTCAAGACGAAGCTGTTCAAGTTCGTATTCTGCCTGCTCAAGCTGGGCAACACGCAGTCTCAACTGCTCATTTTCTTTATCGGCGTCGGTAACATTAAAGACACGCTCAAAAAAACCTATGACACTGTTTGAGACATTGGTCGCAAAAGTTTGTACAGGCTGAGCAACACTGCCGACAGCACTCTCCATCCATGACACCGTTCTGTCACCTGTTGTGGCGAATATGAGTATCACGAGCAGGATGACTGCCGCGAGCATGATTATCAATGGTTTGTTCTTAAAAAAGTTATTCATTACCTTCCATTATAAAATGAAAAGCCGCCATGTGCAAGTCATGGCGGCAAATCGACATAAAGTGTTCAATTTGATGTGCTCGATGTGTCAGGCGGATATGATTTTCTGAAGTTCTGCGATATCGCGTGAGTTGACCTTTGCGTTGCCGTCGTTGTCAACATCATCGTTAACATTGGCGGCTGTGAAGAATACGCCTTCAAGAACTGATGTGCCGATTATGTGCTTCTGCAAAGTTGCGATATCACGAGAGTTCACCTTGCCGTCGCCCGTCATGTCGCCGACTATGAGTACTGTGAGTTCATCAACAACAACAGCGTCCTTTACGAGCTGAACCTTACAGCCAGTGCCGACAGTATCAGTGCTGACGAGAACTGAACCCGAAGCGTTTACCATTCGCACATTTGCACTGTCTTCAAAGTAACTGATTACATCTGAGACCGCTGTATCGGTAGCGATTCCCTTGAGCACATCGCCGTCTACCGTGTAGGGTGAGCCGAATGTGGGAGTGAGCGAGCTTACATCGCTTGCGCCGAACTCTGCAATGGGATAGCCGTACCAGTTATCTTCACCTGCAGGTGACCAACTGCTCTTGCGGTCTGAGGGATAATAGATGGTGAATCCTTCAGCAACGCTGTTGAAAATGTAGTAGCCGTTTGATGTGGGCTTGTCACCAAGGAAGTAGGCGCTCTTGAGCTTTTTACAGCCGCGGAAAGCACCGAAGCCCAATGTTGTGAGCGATTCGGGGAACATTACTGTTTCAAGTGCACTGCAACCGTCAAAAGCATTGCTGCCTATTTCGGTAACTGTTGAGGGGAATGTTATTTTTGTAAGCGATGTGCAACTTGAAAATGCGCTTGAGGGTATGACTGTCATTGCCGCAGGAAGTGTGACCGAAGTTATCGGCGCACCTGCCATGGCACTGCTTTCCATTTCGGCAACTGTTGCGGGGAATACGAAATCGCCTGTCTTTGCCGTGGGATATGTAACGAGTTTTGTTATGTTCTTATTGTATACGACACCGTCAATGGACGCATAGTTGGGGTTTGCTTCTGAAATGTTTATCTTTTTGAGTGCATAGCAGTTAAATGCCCAGAAATTACCGAAAGATTCAAGACCGCTGCCTATTGTGACGGTTTCAAGAGCATAGCAGCCTGCGAATACGGAAGCACCAAGTGAGATGACCGAGTCGGGAATTGTGATAGCGGTTATCTTTTCACACTTTGAGAATGCCATCATGCCTATGGTTGTTATGGAGGAAGGTATTGTGACGCTTGTTATTTCGCTCATGCCGAAGAAAGCGTTTGCAGCTATTTCGGTGACAGGGAAGCCGCCTATCATGGACGGTATCTCTATGGCACCTGTGGGAGCTTCTTCACAGCCTGTTATTGTTATGGTACCTGTGTCAGATACAGAATATGTGAATATGCCGTATGTGCCGGAACCTATATTTGAGTAAACTATTATGGGGTAGCCGTAGCGTGTGGTCTCGTCGTTGGGAGCCCAGGAGCTCTTGTTTTCAGAACGGTAGTAGATGCGGAAATCAGAAGCTGTGTCATCGAAAACGCCCGAGCCGAACGATGTGGGCGTTGGACCTCTGAAGTATGCATTATGGAGAGAAGAACAGCCGTAGAATGCATAGTCACCTATTGAAGTGATTGACTCGGGAATTACGACGAAATAGAGTGACATTGCACCGCTGAAAGCAAACCTGTCTATTGCCGTGACATATCTGCCGCCTATCTTTTCGGGGATAATAACGGTGTTTGTGAGCTTGGAATCGTCAACGCTGACTATTGTAACAGTGTTTTCATCGGTTACGATATAGTTAAGACCGTCATATGTGTCGCTCATTTTGTTATCATACGCTGCGAGCGGATATGCGTTGGGGGAATATGTCTTTTCGCCGTTGGGAGCCCATGCGGAGGCATTTTCTTCAAAATAGTAGATTGTGAAGAGTGAGGAAGCGCCTTCGAACACACCTTCGCCGAACGATGCCGGAGGGAGCGTTTCAAAGTATGCTGCTGACAAAAATCCGCAGTTTTTGAATGCACTGTCTGCTATTGAATTAACCTTTCCTTCGAATGTTACTTCTTTGAGGGAAGAACAGTCGGAGAATGCTTCAATGCCGATGCTTGAAACGGTAGAGGGAACAGTGAGTGTTTTAAGACCGGAACAGCCCTTGAAAGCATAGTCGCTTATTGAGCTGAGTGCGCCGGGAATATTAAGCTCGGTAAGACCTTTACAAAGTCTGAAAGCATGTGCGCCAAGTTCTGAAAGACCGGTGGGCAGATTTATTGAGGTGAGTGATGTACAGCCAAAGAATGCGTTTTCACCGATGCTTGTGATCGTCTCAGGGAGCGTGATGCTAGTAAGATCCATGCACATACGGAAAGCTTCATTGCCGATCTTTGTTACCGGGCAGGGAATAGCGCCTGTCCAAGGATCATTTATGGAAGCGGGGATGGTGATATCGCCTGTGGCTGACGGATCACATGATGTTATCGTGATGGACCAGTTGTCCTCGATGCTGTATGTGATATCGCCGTATTTGACGCCTGAAGCAAGCGATTTTGAGGGTGCTTTTTCAATCAATTTTTCTGCCGATGCTGCCGAAAATGCAGGAAAAACAGAAAATGCCATTGTGAGCACAAGAATGATGCTTACGATTTTCTTCATAAGAATATCCTCCTTAACTTGACAAAAATCAAATTCATACGCCTAAATTATATTAGTATTGAATAATGATGTCAAATGAAACAATAGCATATCGTGATAGTTTTTGGCACTAAAACACAAAATATTGTAGTGTAAATGCGGCAATATTGTGAAATTACGGTTGGGGTGATGCTGTAATCAAAACGGAAGAATCGCCATATGAAGGAATGTCCGAATAGCTTAAATGCAGTGCAAGTATGCTGACGCATATAAAAAGAACGGCAACTGCGATAAAGAGGAGTATTACTGATTTCGGAAGCTGTCTGAGCATATGAAAATGGTAGGCTGCGCAATATTCGCCGTCAATTTGTATTAAAGTCGAATAAGCACATATATGCTCTGAAAAGGGTTGATAAGAAGAAAAAACTCCATTATCATAAGCAATATGAAGTACGAATGGAAAGAATTGTATGATCAGCTTGCTGATTGCCGAAAGTGCGGATTGTCCGATAAACGCACAAACATAGTCATAGGCGTGGGCAACACAAAAAGCAGAATAATGTTCATTGGTGAAGGCCCGGGTCGTGATGAAGACGAGCAGGGTGTTCCCTTTGTCGGAGCGGCAGGGAAATTGCTTGACAAAATGCTTGCGGCAATAGACCTCGACAGAGAAAAGGTGTATATAGCCAATATCGTCAAATGCCGTCCGCCAAATAATCGCACGCCTCAAGAGAGTGAGGCTGTGGCATGCCTGCCGTATTTAAGAGCGCAGTTTGCGCTGCTGAGTCCCAAAATAATAGTATGCCTGGGTGCAACGGCCGCAAAATATGTCTATGACAAAGAAGTGCGCATAACTCGTGACAGAGGCGTTTGGAAATGTGTCAAAGGCGTGTGGATAATGCCTACATATCACCCGGCGGCACTTTTGCGTGATGAGAGCAAGAAGCGTGATGCATGGACCGATTTTAAGAACATCAGGGATAAACTTAAAGAAATACAGGAACAGGAACAATAATCAAATTAATATGAGCAGTAATAAAGAAAGAAGCGGTAAGGTGACCCCGCTTCTTTTTTTATTTTATATAGCAGTATACATTGTCAAATTACGCCAGCAATTTTTGGTGTATACTGTATATAAACTTGGAAAAGTTTGCTTTTATATGCGAAAAATCTCAGTTTTTTGAATTATACATCCTTAAAATCCTTGTGTCAACAGAAATGTGTAATTTGAAGATGCATAAATGTTTTAATATGGAATTATACTATCTGAAACAGCGAGGTGAAAAACTATGGATTATATGGATTATATCGAATGGTATCCGAAGCGTGTGGCAGAACTCAGAATACAGAAAGGTGTTTCTGCAAGGGAGATGAGTCTTGCTCTCGGCCAGAGCGAAAGTTATATAAACAAGATTGAAAACGGACGCACATTACCTTCGATGACGGGCTTTATTTATATATGTGAATATCTGGGCATATCGCCCATGGACTTTTTTGATGTGGGAAATGAAGCGCCGCAAAAGCAAAACGAGCTCTCAAAAGAATTTCAAAAACTCACTCCCATGCAGGCAGAACATATATTGCAGCTCATGAAAGAGCTGAATAAAAATGCCGGAGGTTGACTTTCAATTTCTAATGTATCATAATAAGGTAAATCAGTGATGACAACTGCCACCGGGCAGAGTAATGCAAGGGCATTCGTTCGTACGTCGTTAGGTCTTTGAAGATGTGCGTTTCGGGTGCTTGTTTGTTTGGAGGAAAGAATGAAGATTTCAAATCCGTTTCGTGACTTGTCACGATTTGAAATGGTTCTCTATATAGTATCAATGGCATCTGTTTTTGGGTCATTTCTGTTTTTTGACAGAAGTGATATGATGTCAGTGGCAGCTTCGCTAATCGGTGTTACGGCATTGATTTTTATTGCAAAGGGATATGTGATAGGCCAAATATTGGTCGTGATATTCGCTGTGCTTTACGGCATAATATCGTTTTTTTTCAGGTATTACGGAGAAGTCATAACATATCTGTGCATGACGGCGCCCATAGCCGTAATCAGCATTATATCGTGGATAAAGCATCCGTATCAGGATACAAAAGAAGTCGAGGTCAGCAATATAAGCAAAAAGCAGATAGTCATAATGCTATTTTGGACTGTGATTGTGACGACGGCATTCGCGTTTATATTGTCGGCGCTTAAAAATGCGAATCTTATTGTCAGCGTATTTTCCGTGACAACGAGCTTTATTGCTTCATACCTGACTTTTTTGCGAAGTCCGTATTATGCGCTGGGCTATGCGGTAAATGATATCGTTCTTATTGTCTTATGGGCGAAAGCGGCGCAGGCGGAAGCGAAATATATACCCATGGTAATATGCTTTGCAGTATTCTTTGCAAATGATATATACGGCTTTTATAATTGGCAAAAAATGCAGAAAAGGCAAGGCGTCATACAGCTGAATGAAAAGGTAAAAAGATGAACAGCACTCAGATCAAGGATTTTACAAAGGGTAATGTCTCAAAACAACTTGTACGGTTTGCATTGCCGCTGTTTTTGTCAAATCTGCTCCAGGTTTTGTACAGCATGGTGGACATGGTCGTAGTGGGCAAAGTGCTTGGCAAGGCAGGGATATCCGCCGTATCGGTAGGCGGCGATGTTACGCATCTCCTAACATTTGTGGCAATGGGCTTTTCATCTGCCGCACAGGTGCTGATAGCAAAATATATAGGTGCAAAACAACAGTATAAAACGGGGCGCTTTGTGGGCACAATGAGTTCATTTCTGTTGCTTTGTGCGGTTGTAATGAGCGCAGTGGGATTTTTGTTCCAAGATGGTATATTGAAGTTGATGAACACTCCGGCAGAAGCATATAGCGGAGCGGCTGATTACAGTGCAGTTTGCATGGCAGGACTTGTTTTTATATACGGCTATAATGCGGTAAGTGCCATACTTCGAGGCATGGGCGACTCAAAACATCCATTCGTATTTATAAGCATAGCAGCAGTTTTGAATTTACTGTTGGATATCATTTTTGTAGTGGTGCTTGATATGGGCGCCGCAGGTGCGGCACTTGCAACCGTCATAAGTCAGGCGATCAGCTTTATTTCCTGCACCGTGTTCCTTGCACTGAAAAAAGAAAACTTTGAACTTAATGTGAGAGCAAAAGACTTTGCACATTGGGACAAAGCCATGCTTTTAGAGCTTGTGAAGCTGGGTATTCCGATGGCAATAAAAACGGCTTCGATACAGGTGTCAAAACTCTTCGTAAACTCCTGGATAAATTCCTATGGTGTGGCAGTCTCGGCTTTTGCCGGAATAGCGAACAAGATAGCAAGTGTTTCAAACCTTATATCCATGTCCATGAACACTGCAGGCTCAACAATGGTGGGGCAGAACATAGCCGCCGGCGAGTTTGAGCGTGTAAAGAAAATACTCAAGCAGATAGCCTTGATAACACTTGCGGTATCGCTCATACTCTCCGTACTTATGTGTCTTTTTCCGCAGGAGATATTCGCCTTGTTCACAGATGAGACAGACAAAGATGTGCTTGATATAGCAAATGGCTATGTGCCCATCGCCGTACTTTTGTTTACAGGCAGTGCACTGCGTGCAGTCATGAACGCGCTCATAAACGGAAGCGGCAATTATGCAATCAATTTTGTAACGGCAATACTTGACGGCATCGTTCTGAGAATAGGTCTTGCGCTTCTCTTTGGCCTTGCCCTGAACATGAAACACTACGGCTTCTGGCTCGGAGATGCGCTCGCAGGCTTTACTCCGTTTTGGATAGGCATTGTGTTCTACATAAGCGGCAAGTGGAAAACTGCATATAAGGAAAAGATAGAAAGATAGGGAATAGACATATCGTTTGCCAATCTTCCGAGAAATTTGGCCAAAGTAAAAAAAGGACACTGTAGAAAAAGTGCTTTTTTGACTTTTCATGATCATGAAAAAGTATTGGTTTATGACGGCGATATATCCTGCGGTAACCGTCACTCCCGTCACCGCTGTCACCGGGGACTAAAAGTAACCGTCAGCACCGATCATCTTTTCGCTGACCGGGGGTTAAATTTGACAGTCACTTCCCGTAGGGTGGGCGCAGTATTCTAAAATGCGTTTTTTGAAAAGTGCGGTCAGTTATCAAATAACGAGTTTTGCCGTTTTACCCGAACGTCGTTTTGTGTGCCTGCCCCGAAGTCTCACCGCAGCGTCGCTTGCTCTGCCTTTCGGCGTCATGGCGAAGTCATATTCCGTTCGGACGGCTATTCAGTTTTTATGGCTTGCAATTCCGCATATTGTGTACTACAATAAACTGAATTATAGTATTCGGAAAAATATTACAGAAAGGGGCTTGACAAAAATGAAGAACAGCGCGACAGTCAGTCAGTCAAGGGTGCCCCTGCCTGCTTCTTTTGTCAATACCTTTTAAAAAAAATATCAATCGGCGCAATACGCTCGCTTGAAGCGGGTCTGTCGTGCCTTTTTCCGCCCTCCAAAGCGTCGGCGGACCGTTCCCTGTTCGTGATCCCGTTGGGATAGAAAATAAAAAATTAAAACCAGGAGGCCACTTATGAAAAAGTTACTTATACTCGCACTTGCTCTCTTAATGATCGTCAGCCTGGCAGCCTGCAAAGGCAACGATCCCGGAAG
>JAFSFN010000051.1 GCA_017435185.1 Clostridia bacterium
CGAAACTATGCCCGGCATTATATCGGGTATTACAACTTTCAAAAGCGCCTGCCACGGACTGCATCCAAGATCAAGTGCCGCTTCGTAGAGCATATTTGAGCTCTGTCTCAGCTTCGGCATAACCGACGATATAACATATGGAATATTAAATGTTATATGCGCTATTAGAAGTCTCACATAGCCGTCCGATATGCCGAGCAGCGCAAAGAGCATCATAAAGCTGATACCCGTTACCAGATCGGGATTTACCATCGGAAGCTGAGCAATACCGTCTATAATGTTGCGACTGCGTCTGCGCATTGAATGCATGCCTATTGCCGCAAGTGTACCCATCACGGTCGCCACGGTAGCGGATATTACAGCTACCGTAAGCGTCACCGAAAGCGCGCTGAGCATCTGCGAATCGGAGAAAAGCGCTTCATACCACTTGAGTGAAAAACCCGACCACCGACCCATCGTCTTTGATTCGTTAAAAGAGAACACCATGAGTACAGCAATGGGCGCATAGAGGAAGAGAAGCATCAGGCCAAGGTATGTACCTTTGAAGAAAGAACGAAGTTTTTTCACCAGAGTTTACCTCCCTTCTCATCTTCATCGGTATCCCTGTCTATACGGCGCATTATCACGAGTGATATCAGCACAAGTATGAGCAGTATAAAACTCAAAGCCGAACCCGTACTCCAATCTCGTGCCGAAAGGAACTGATTCTCTATCAGCTCACCCAAGAGCATGAATTTACCGCCGCCCAAAAGCCTTGAAATAGCGAATGTGGTTATAGCAGGAATGAAAACCATGGTTATGCCCGATATAACACCGGGCATTGAAAGTGGCAATGTAACCTTGAAGAAAGTCTTAAAACCGTTTGCGCCTAAATCATGTGCCGCTTCGACATGGGATTTATCGAGCTTTATAAGCACCGTGTAAATCGGAAGTATCATAAACGGCAAGAAATTATAAACCGTACCGAGGAGAACCGCACCCTCTGTATAAAGCAGATTCTGCGCACTAAGACCTATTGCTTCAAACAAAGTATTCAGTATGCCGTTTGCACCCAGTATGACCTGCCACGCATATGTTCTTAAAAGGAAATTCATCCACATTGGAACTATGAATAAAACATATAAAAGTGATGCTGTACTCTTTTTCATGTTTGCAAGCATATATGCAATGGGATAGCCCAAAAGCAGGCATATAACGGTGGCTTCAAATGCCACGACCACCGAGCGCCAAAGTACCTTTAAGTATATTTCGTTTTTCAGGGCGGAGGTTATATTTTCAATTGTGAAACTGCCGTCGCTCGTGAATGCATAGTACGCAATGAGGAACATCGGCACAAGTATGAAAATTAGTATCCAAACCACACACGGATACGCAAGCGTAGAACGTTTTTTCATAGTAATACCTCCTCCCCTCTTTTTTGAATTTATTTCAGTTTTACATTTTGTGCATTATGTGTATTGCATCGGGCAATATCGAAAGCCCAACCTTTTTTCCCGGTTCAACATAATCGGTGGAATGTACCGTCCATACAAAGTCTCCGCAGTCAACACGAAACTCATAATGAACACCCATAAACAAAACGCTCTTTATTTCGCCGACAAGGTGTGAGTCCTTTTCGTCAACAATATCTACATCTTCGGGACGAACGACCACATCGACCGCCTCGTTCTTTGCAAAACCCTTGTCAACACATTCATAGTCTGCGTTGTGGAAACGCACCTTGAAGTCTTCAAGCATTGTGCCGTCAACTATATTGCTCTCACCTATAAACTTTGCAACAAAAACATTTTTAGGCTCGTTGTATATATCGGTCGGTGTGCCTATTTGCTGTATCATGCCGTTGTTCAAAACTACTATGGTGTCGCTCATCGTGAGCGCTTCTTCCTGGTCATGAGTTACATATATAAAAGTTATTCCCAAACGCTGCTGCATGCGTTTAAGCTCTATCTGCATTTCTTTTCTGAGTTTGAGGTCGAGCGCACCCAAAGGCTCATCAAGAAGCAAAACTTCAGGCTCATTTACCAGTGCACGCGCTATTGCGACACGCTGCTGCTGACCGCCGCTGAGTTGCTCTATCCACCGCTTTTCAAAGCCTTTGAGGTTCACAAGCTCAAGAATTTCAGTAACACGTCGTGTGATCTCATCCTTGGGAACTTTTTTAATCTTAAGTCCGAATGCAATATTGTCAAAAACATTCAGATGCGGAAACAATGCATATTTCTGGAAAACCGTATTTACCTTGCGCTTGTGCGGCGGAACATTTTTAATATCCTTTCCGTCCATAAGCACAGTACCCGAAGTGGGCATAACAAAACCGGCGATGATACGAAGCATCGTCGTCTTTCCGCAGCCGGACGGACCAAGCAGCGTCAAAAACTCGCCGTCACGGATATAGAGATTTATGTTGTTGAGAGCATCGTCACTGCCGTAGCTCTTTTTGATGTTTATAAGCTCTATGAGATGATTGCTCATCTTAAAAACCTCACTCAAAAATAATATTAGAAACTGGGCGGGGTCGAGACCCAAATCACTTTTGCGGGTCTTTTGCCACTGTTTATGAGCTTATGCATACAGTTGGGCTTAAAGCAGAAGCTGTCGCCATGCTTCACTTTATATTTATTGTCACCAAGCACAAGCGTTACATTACCCGAGATAACATATCCGAATTCTTCACCTTCGTGGGGTTCGTCTTCGAAGCTCTCGCCACCTTCTTCAAGCGTTATCATTATCGGCTCGAGCGCATTTTTCTGTGCATTCGGAACGAGCCAGCACACCGTTCTGCCCTCATCGACTTCTTCTTTGACAAACATATCTTCGGCCTTGAAAACTATTTTTTCTTCAGCCTGTTCCGCAAAGAAACTCGACAGGTCAGTGCCTAACGCCTCAAGAATGTCAACAAGCGTTGCGATGGACGGTGATGTGAGATTGCGCTCAAGCTGAGAGATGAAACCCTTGGAAAGTTCCGTTCTTGCGGCCAGTTCTTCCTGCGTAAGCCCCAGCTTCACTCTGCGCTGCTTGATTTCCTTACCTATATCCATCATTTTATTTACCGCCTCCGAATCATCGTTGGACAATTGCGGAAAGTTTATCCGCAATCAGCCTATACTAAACTTAAAGTTTATATACGGTAAGAATGATTAAAACATCTTTCAACAAAAAAGTCAATATTATTTGTGCACAAATACTAAACTTTTTGGTTAGTAGCATATTGCACATGACAAAAACACATATTTGGAGTATAATTTCCCCAACAGACAAGGGTATGGAGATGATATTCATGTGCTACCTTCGGGATGAAAACGGACTCACATTGGATGAGTTTCTTGAAAAATACGATGTGAATGCTTATGAGCATCCGTCTGTCACAGTCGACATGGCAGTATTCACGCTTATTGAAATGCATGGCAGAAAAGAGCTTGCATTGCTTCTTATAAAACGAAGAAATCATCCGAGCATCGGAATGTATGCACTTCCGGGCGGATTTGTTGAGATGAACGAAACCATCTCCGATGCCGCCGCAAGAGAACTCGTTGAGGAAACAGGTGTTACAGGGCTGTTCTTCCGCCAGTTCGGAACTTTCGGCGACCTTAACAGAGACCCGAGAACAAGAGTAATATCTGTCGGCCATTATTCCGTTGCGCCGTATGATTCTTTGAAAATTCAGGCAGGAGACGATGCCGCCGACGCAATGCTGTTTTCAGTGAAAGCCGAAAAGCAATCGCAAGACAGCTTTTTGGTAACCTTGTCAGGGAAGCATGAATTTAGTTTCAATGCAAAAATAGCCTATGACGCCATGGGCGAAAGATTGGGATCGGTCGATGAAAAAGTACTTGCAAGCGACCATGATAAAATCGTATTTTGTGCTCTCTGTGCTCTAAACAGTCAGCATAGAGAAGATATTGCAGCTCTTCTTTCTCAAAACACCAAACAGATGAGCGAAGCACTTGACGCACTGGACAGGGCATTGGGGCAATTGCCTGCTTGCCGTAATTTGATTGTATGAGTTATGAAAAAGAGGCATTGCGCCGAATCGAAGAATATAAAACAAAAGAAAAACCGCTTATACTTGCAATAGAAAGTTCGTGTGACGAAACTGCCGCCGCAGTCATAGAGGGCGGGCGTGAGGTTTTGTCAAACTCTGTATTCACACAGATACCCATTCACAAACAGTATGGCGGTGTAGTGCCCGAAATAGCTTCACGCTCCCATGTTGAAAAGATATCAGGCGTTGTCAACGATGCTCTTGAAAGTGCGGGCAAAGCATTGCAGGACATGGACGCAATCGCAGTCACCTGCGGTCCCGGTCTTGTAGGCGCATTGCTGGTCGGTCTCAATTATGCAAAAGGGCTTGCTTTTTCAGCATCACTTCCCCTCATCGGCGTTGACCATATCGCAGGGCATATTGCAGCCAACTACATAACCCACAAAGCTCTTGAGCCTCCATTTGTATGCTTGGTTGCTTCAGGCGGTCACAGCCATATAGTCAAAGTTATGGATTATGACCGTTTTGAAGTTCTTGGCAAAACACGGGATGATGCGGCAGGTGAAGCATTTGACAAAGTAGCAAGAGCATTGGGTCTCGGTTATCCCGGAGGTCCTCTTTTGGAATCCCTAGCAAAAGACGGCAATCCAAATGCATATACGTTTAAGTCCGCCCTTAACGACAACAATTCCTTCGAATTCAGTTTTTCGGGAATAAAAACTGCCGTTGTAAATGTTATGCATAATGCAAAACAAAAAGGCGAAGAAATAGTTCTTGCCGACATTGCGGCATCATTCCAACACTCGGTAGTCAATACGCTCACAAAAAAGAGCGTGCATGCCGCAAAGGAATGCGGCATGGAAAATCTTGCTCTTGCAGGAGGAGTAAGCGCAAACACGGTTTTGAGAAATTCGCTTGAAAAAGCTGCTCTCAAAGAGGGCTTGAACTTTTATTGTCCCTCCATGAAATATTGCACCGATAACGCCGCCATGATAGGCTGTGCCGGACACTATTCACTCATGAAAGGGCATTTTTCACCGCTCTCACTCAACGCCGATCCATCGCTCGGATTTTAATCCAAGGCACTTCATGCATGGCATATCCACCATGTTGATTATGTGGAAAATAGTTGAAAAAACCCTGAATTACGCCATATACAGCTGTTGATAACTATGTGGAAAGTGTGGATAGCTTGTCCGATTATACATTGTATATACAGCAATTTATAATGTATAAGTGCATGAAAAGCGGCTGGTTTCAAGGAAAAACTCGTATAAAGTGGAGTGAATATTTAGAATAACTAGTCATTTTCACAAATATAATCACCTGGGGGTGATTTTGTGAAAAACTCAGATTTTATGCGGAAAACTATAAATTCACTATGTATGGTACTGTGCGTACTTACAGTCGCCATGCTGCTCACGATGCTTATTCGTCCCGTAAAAAACGACAAAGATACGACCGTCATTGTTCCGTCCGCCGAACCTACCACACAATGCACACCGCAAAATACTATGGCTCACGTTATCGCCATAGACGCAGGACACGGTGGGCAGGACGGCGGAGCCGTGGGAAGCATGAGCGGAACTCCCGAGGCAGGATTGAATCTTGAAGTCGCACAGGAACTCAAAAAAATTCTCGAGGGAAGAGGCATGAAAGTCATTATGACCAGAGAGACAGAAGATGCACTCGGCCCTACAAAAATGGAGGATATGCGAAAGCGCAGAGAAATACTGAACACAGACAGCGTAGAAGCTGTTGTCAGTATACATATGAACAAATTTATTGAGTCGCACATGATATAAACACAGTGCTTAACTCATAAATAATTCTTTTTTACAAGCAAAAAACGGCTGAGCTTAAAGTTCAGCCGTTTTTGATATGCTTTTCAAATTACTGGTTCTTGAGACCTGCGGAAGATACGCCGGGATATACCAGGTTGATTTCTGTTTCGGGATTGAACATATGCATGAGCTCGGGCTTGAATGTGAAGCTGATCTTTTCGCCCATCTTGAATCCGTTCTTATAGATTTCGGGCAAATCAACAACCTGAACACGGATAACATAGTCGTTACCGTCGAGGTTGATGTGGAGATAATACTCACTACCCATCATTTCGCAAACATCAAGAACTGCGCTGATTGTGTTTGCACTGCCGGGTTCTGCGATGCTGATATGTTCGGGACGAACACCAAGCGTGATGACCTGAGATTCTGTCTTGCTCTTCTTGAGAATCTCCTGCATATGAGGAGCAACATCGAAAGCAACTCCGCCATAGTTAACAACATACTTGCCATTGTTGTTCTCAAGCTCTGCATTGAAGAAGTTCATCATCGGGGAACCGATAAAGCCTGCAACAAAGAGGTTTTCAGGCTGATTGAATACCTGATGGGGTGTGCCGATCTGCATTACATAACCGGCCTTCATGATAACGATACGGTCACCAAGTGTCATAGCTTCTGTCTGGTCATGTGTAACATAGATAAATGTTGTGTTAACACGCTGACGGAGCTTTATGATTTCAGCACGCATCTGGTTACGGAGCTTTGCGTCCAAGTTGGAGAGAGGTTCGTCCATAAGGAATACATGGGGTTCTCTGACTATCGCACGACCGATAGCAACACGCTGACGCTGACCGCCGGAAAGAGCCTTGGGGCGTCTGTCCAAAAGATCGGTGATACCGAGAAGTTCTGCCGCGTTGCGAACTCTTGTGTCGATCTCCTGCTTGTTCATCTTACGCAATCTGAGTGCGAAAGCCATGTTTTCGTAAACTGTCATATGGGGATAGAGAGCATAGTTCTGGAAAACCATCGCAACGTCTCTGTCCTTAGGTGCAATTTTGTTTACGAGTCTGTCACCGATGTAAACTTCACCGGACGAAATGTCCTCAAGACCTGCGACCATGCGCAATGTTGTGGACTTACCGCAGCCGGAAGGACCAACGAGAACGATGAATTCCTTGTCTGCGATTTCAAGGTTGAACTTCTGAACTGCTACAACCTTTTTGTCATAAACCTTCATGACATCTCTGAGTGATACGTTTGCCATTCTTTCTGAGCCTTAGCAGGTAATGCCTCCGCATATACCGCCTCGCAAGTGTGAAGCTTTCTCACACATGCATTACGGCAGGTCTCCACACTGCCGCACCGCAAGCTCTGCGGTTTTTCCTCCTTCTTTTAGTGTTCTCATACCAAGCCGAAAAGGCAATGGAGTCAGCATGAGCCACATTAATAATTGTATTATAGCAGATTCAACAAAAAAAGAAAGTCCCTTACGGCAACTTTCTTCACTTTTTACATCATAAACACATTTTATTTTTCTGCTTTGAGCAGCTTTTCGACTTTTTTCTTTATTCTTTGAAGTGAATTATCGACCGTTTTTGTCGTGCGTCCTATCTCCTCTGCTATTTCCATATAAGACTTACCCTCCAAAAACAGTACCAATGTCTGTTTTTCAAGCGGAGAGAGTACTGAGTTCAGCCCCTCGAGCATCGCCTGCATGGATTCCTTGACAATGAACGATTCTTCCGGCCCATCCACCTTGAGCTGCGCCGCAGTATCAAGTACAGAACGCTCGCCCTCTTCCTCGTTTGCTTTTTTATATATGGAAACATATGTGTTAAGAGGAGTATGCTTTTTTCTTGTAGCACTTTTTATAGCAGATATTATCTGCCTTGTTATGCACATCTCGGCAAACGAGCGAAACGATGCACCATGTGTGTTCTCGTAATCCCTTGTTGCTTTATAGAAACCTATCATGCCTTCCTGCACAAGGTCTTCCCTGTCGGCACCCACCAAAAAATAGGGGTGGGCCTTCATTCTCACCACATTTTTATAACGGTCATATAAAATTTCGTCCGCCGCTCTATCACCTTTGCGTGAAAGCTCAACTATGGCTTCATCCGACAGTTCTTCATAATTCATTATTTGCTCTGCCTCTGTTTTTCAAACATAAGTATCGCCGCCGCAACAGCCGCATTAAGCGAATCCAACTGTCCCTTCATCGGAACCGATACAAGAAAATCGCATTTTTCTTTTATAAGTCGGCTTATTCCCTTTCCTTCACTACCGATAACAAGTCCTATAGCGCCGGACAGATTTGCCTCATGCATATTAGTGCCGCTCATATCCGCACCCGCTATCCATAAGCCTTCATCCTTGAGTCTGTCTATTGCTCCGGCAAGATTTGAAACTCTTGCGACCTTGACATATTCTACCGCACCTGCCGATGCCTTGCACGCCGCCGCCGTAAGTGATGCGCTTCTGCGCTTTGTTATAACCACGCCATGCGCACCTGCACACTCGGCGCTTCTGATTATCGAGCCCAGATTATGCGGGTCTTCTATTGAATCAAGCAAGATTATAAACGGAGGTTCATTCTTCTGTTTTGCTTCTTCAATTATATCAGAAAGCTCCACATATTCCGCACCCGGCACATATGCAACAATGCCCTGATGGTTGCCTGTTCTCTCCCCATATCCAAAAGGCATGCATAATTCATCGAGCTTTGCCCTGTCCGTTTCCTGAACAAGAATATTTGCATCCCTCGCAAGTCCTATTATCTCTCGAAGTGAACCGTCCGTCTGCTTAAGTACAAGTATTCTGTCTATGCTGCGTCCGTTTTTGATGGCTTCCTTTACGGGATTTCTGCCCATGAGGATGTTCGGCAGTTCATCTGCTGCCTTTTCCTCAATTTCGGTTACAGTTGCTTTTTCCTCGATCACTTCGGGCTGTTTTTCAAAACGCTTATTTTCAAACTTGCCTTTGCGCTGTGAATAACGCTGATTATCACCATAGCTGTTCTCACGCTTTTCGCCGCGATTATATCCGCTATAGCTGTTTTCACGCTTCTCGTCACGGCTATACCCGCTGCTTCTGCGCTCGTTTCTGTTGTTCCGGCTGTTGAAACTGCCGTTATTTTTATTGTAGTATGCCACGCTTGCTCCTATCTGATGTTTTCATTCACCCAATTGATTATTTCTTCATCGGATGCGTCGTTCTTTACCAGTTCGGTCAGTTGCTCATCCAGCTCACAAACTTCCCTTGCCCTGCCACAAGTCATTTTGCCTTCACTGCAAACAGAAGATACACAACTTGTACCCTTTGTGTTAAAAATTGCAGGAGCTTCACGACGAACCATGGCCAGCATACACCACGCAAGTCGTCTTATCTCCCACTGCGCTCTCATGCAGCAACGAAGTTCAAAGAAGTGCAGGAGCTCACGCACATTCATCGTGAATATCATGCGTGTTTCAGCCGCATTGGGAAGTACAAAGCGAGCATCCTCAGCAGGTATCCCTTTTTCAAGCCACTTTGAATAGAATCCGTGAAGAGTTGTCATTTGAGCTTCAAACTCACGCACTGCTTCATCACCCAGCGCCGCTATTGACGGAGGAACTATATATGTAAGTTCGTCATTTGTAACATAGCGTTGTGACTGGACTGAAAAACTTGCTATTCTGTGCCTTGTTATCTGTGCAAGCAAAGCTCTTGACACACCCTGAACACCGAATGTGAAAGAGGCGTGTTCAAGCGGTGAAAGATGCCCGAAAGACATCAGTTTGCCGACAAATTTATCTTCATTGCCCTTTGTATCTTCACGCAATGTGTCTATTTCGCTCTTGCTGTAGCACAATTTACCGCCCAAAGCTATTGTAAGTTCAGGGTCTATCGTGTGGGACAGGAGCTTTACGTTCAATGAAACCTTTGTCATATTTCCTCCTCACAAAGCGCCGCACCCATAAGAAGTTCCAAGCGTTCATCATCACCGCACAAATACAAGAAGCCGACAAGAGTCTCAAGCCCCGTGGCAGTACGGTAATCAACTATTGAAGCATGTTTTGGCACACTTCCCATGTGTGAATTGCGACCGCGTTTATATATGGTCAATTCATCTTCGGTAAGCATATTCTCAATTCGCCTGAAGGCCGCCGCCTGCGCTGCGGCGCAGACCTTTTTTGCTGCCCTCAGATGCAGACTGTGAACACCTGCATCAGAACTGCTGACAAGATATGACCTCACAAAAAGATCGTAAACCGTGTCTCCGACATATGCAAGCACGAGCGGATTGAGAAGACGAGGATTTTTGACTTTATCCCTGCCCAATGCGCCGAGCACATCTGCCGTTATGCTGTTTTTCTGTTCTTTTTCCATTGGTTCATTATAATATACACACGCATGAGTTGTCTAGTTCCGCATATACTCCATTGAGGTGATAATTACGGCAATAATCAAAGAATATACGATTGAAAACGGAGTACATATCGTATGGCATGACGATTTTACAATACTATCGGAAGAAAAAGCATGTGAACTTATTCGTGAAGCAAGCGCTGTACTTGCACAAGCGAATACCGAGGTAAAGACAGATGTATGCAATTTACCTTCGTAAGAGCCGCGCTGATATGGAAGCCGAAAACCGCGGTGAGGGCGAAACGCTGACACGGCATAAGAAAATTTTGTGTGGTTTTGCGCAAAAGAAAGGATTGTTTGTCGGAGAGGTTTACCGTGAGATAGTCTCGGGGGAAACTATTGCCTCTCGCCCTCAGATGCAGCGGCTTTTGAATGATGTGGAGCAAAGAAAGTGGGAAGGCATAATCGTAATGGAAGTTGAGCGTCTGTGCCGCGGCAACAGTATCGATCAGGGCATAGTTGCCCAAGCCTTCAAGGAGTCGAACACACTCATAATCACTCCGCAGAAAACCTACGACCCCGACAACGAGGCCGATGAAGAATATTTCGAATTTTCGTTGTTTATGTCAAGGCGCGAATACAAAACCATAAAACGCCGCCTTGCCGCAGGCCGCAGTGCGGCGGCCGCCGAAGGAAAATTCATCGGCAACATCGCTCCTTACGGCTATGTTAAAGTTAAGACCGAGCAAGGCTGTACTCTGCGCATTGATGAAAATGAAGCCAAAATACTGAAAAACATATTTATCTGGTATGTAAACGGTGCCAAAGAAAAAAACGGGCGGACAGCACCTCTCGGCATATATGCTATCGCCAAACATTTGAATACGATGCATATACCTTCAAAAAAAGGCGGCACTTGGTCATCGTCCACAATAAGAGATATACTCAAAAATCCTGTGTATATCGGCAAAATACGAACCGGCTATTACAAGCAGTCTGTAAGCATATCGGGTGATAAACGCGTATTACACCGCAACCTTTGCCCATCATCATGTAAAACAGTCGATGGCCTTCATTACCCCATAATCAGTGATGAACTGTTTTTTGCTGCACAAAAAAGGCTCACAGAAAAGGACAAACAGCCCATGCCAATAAAGCAAAACAGCATACCGAAAAACCCTTTTGCAGGAATAATCATGTGCGGAAAATGCGGAAAATGCATGGTGCGCCGTGAAAACAAAAACCGCTGTTCGCCGTCACTGATATGCACGCATGGCGGCTGCAACAACATCAGCTCATATTTTAATATCGTACAGCAACAAATATTCACTGAGCTCGATGCCTATTTTGACGGCTGTATTTTCAACATCGCCCCATACACAGCTCAAATGGATGCCGACGCTGAACTTCTTGCCGCATTGGAAAACGAACTTTTGAAATGTTCACGGATTCGCAGTCGCCTTTTTGAGTTAGCTGAGCGTGAGATATACAGCAATCATGAGTATGTTGAACGCAGAAAAGCACTTGACGAAAAGGTAAAAGCGCTAATTTCAGCAAGGAATAATGCACTTGATTGCATTTCAAAAAACAAAACTCCAGCAGTATCCCATCATTCGTCAGTTTCATTCCGTGACGCCATGCTTTCGATTGAAGATATCGGCTTAAAAAACCGTTTTCTTAAATGCCTTATTAAAAAGATTATTTACACGAAGCAGGAAAAGGGCGTCTGCTATAGACTTGATCTTTTCCCTCTGATTCCTGAGTCAGCAAAAATCTTGACGGACCGACAGACCATATAACACCTATAAACTGTGCCACAGTCGGAACTCCTCTGAAGAAAGGCATCATTCCGTCTTCAAAACACAGTGCAATAACTGTTCTTATAGCTCTTTCTACAGATTGCGTGCTCGTATTGTGCTTCTTTGCTATCATCGGATATAACTTGGTCGTTATACAGTTCAAAAGTTCAGGCTTTTTTCTTGTGAGTTCATATGCTGTCATTATGTAATGATAGCCCTTGTAATTAGATGTTATAAGCATTATTTTCTCCCCTTAGTTTATATCTTATGTGTACAGTTTTAGTGACTCATCGGTAAACGGTCCTATGACTTTCTATATGTCCGGCAGTTCTCAAGGACAAGTGCTTGCTGAATGTGTAATAACAAAAGTCTGTGAAGCTGTGGGAAAACCTCTTCGCAGCGCCAACCCGGGTGACTACTTTGTTATCCGTGAAAGTTCTGCACCTGCCGTTATCGTAGAGTGCGGTTTTCTTTCAAACAGCGAAGACGAGAAGAAACTTCTCACCCAAGAACACCGTTCCACTCTCGCCCATGGCATTGCCGACGGTATTACCGAATACTTTTCAGGGCTTGATACCAGCTCTTAATGCCGTCGTTTAACCTCCCTTCTTTTTACCCTTACTCGTATTTTATATCCATATATTATACCCCTTGTCGTAATTTGTCAATTGTTATTTTACGCTTTGGGGTATTTTATTGTTATTCGTTATGTTTTGTCGTATAATGTATGAAAAGAGAGGTGATATGTTTGTTTTTGAAGATATTGGACAAGTTGATTTCAGAAAAAGGAATAAACAAAAGTCTGCTTTCAAGAGAAAGCACAATACCATATACCACTATAGACGGTTGGTATAAAAAAGGATACGACAACGTAAGACTCTCTTCTTTGAAAAAACTGTCCGCATATTTCGGCGTGTCAATAGACTATCTTGTAGGAAACGAAGCATTTGAAGAGCAACTCACTCCAGCACAAAAAGAGTTTCTGAGGAAATACTCTTCTCTCGATACAAGAGGAGCCGAAGTAGTCAATATCGTACTTGATGCAGAATACTCCAGAGCTTTAGACTCTCGCAGTATGCTTCGCAGACTTCGCTCCGAATATACCGATATGCCTCCCAAAGAATATTTTGTTGCTGAAAGCGATGATGAATAGCGCTTGAAAAGTTCCTATACTTCTCAAGCTAATTTTGAAAGACAATCAAAAAGTGCCGCACATTAATGTGCGACACTTTTGTAAACTCTGTTTTTGTTCAAACGATATTAAACAAGAACCAAGCCGTTTGAGCCGATATAGATGACAGCTGCACCGATGCAAGCACAAGCTACTGCAAAAGCTGCATTGTTCTTGTTGAGAACCTTCTTATCGTTGCTACCTGTGGAAGCGGACAAAAGGCCAAATGCGCTGTAGCCGTATACCATTACAGTTGCGCCTATTACTACGAGCAAGAACCATGTCATATTTCTTGATTCATCAAAGAGCCAGATGACCCAGAGAATGAGCATGAACACGCCTGTGAGAATGTTTGTCAAAGCCATTGCTGTGCCGTTGACGCTGTGCTTCTCTTTTTTGAAG
>JAFSFN010000052.1 GCA_017435185.1 Clostridia bacterium
TGCTTCAAAAATAGCGGTATGCTTGTCAATGAATTCTTGTTTTGAGATGCGTGTTGAACGAGCTTCATCGCTGTCGTTACGGCAAGTGGAAGAAAGAAGCTCATATGCTTCTCCGTATTCTCCGTTTTGCATATAGGTTAAAAAAGAAGTACAGATATCTTGACGGCTGTTTTTACAGCCCATGAGACCGAGCAATGTTATAAATATGAGCAAAAAGGCGATGCTTCTTTTCATGATTGGACCTCACAAATAAAAGTATGCCTTAATTATAATGTGACGATGATTTTATGTAAAGCGTGGGAAGCAATTGTCACAATCCGTTAATTTGACAGCAGTAGGGGGTTATTATAGAATTATTCTTAGTCAGGAGGCCGGTTATAATTGAGAAAAAACAAAGCCGAGGCTAAAACTGAAGTAAAAAAGAAACGCTTTCTGTTTTTGAGAGCTTTTTTCGCGACTGTGAAACAGGGGATATATGCAGGCTTACATATTACGCCGGTTTCCAAAGTGTCCCAAAAACAAGAAACGGAGACAAAACGCGAACCAGCGCCCAAACCGAAAGCGGAAACTACGGCCGGAGGAACAGCGTTCATAGCTGCAGATTTAATGCTTGTTGCGGCGTTTTTGATGTCTGCGCTCTTTTGCGTCTGTACTGCTTTTATTGATGACGGAAGAGTCAATGTTGTTATAAATGACGACGGCAAAGAGATTGCCTGTGACGCATGGCCTTCAAGTGTAGGTGAACTTTTAGCGAAAAACGATATAGAAGTGTATGAGCATGATGAGATATCATGTGCGCTTGATGATGAGATAACCGACGGTATGACAATAAAGATAACTCGAGCGTTCCCAATAGCCGTTGAATCTCAAAACGATGTTGTAATAGTCAAAATGACAAAAGGAACGGTGGGCGAGGCGCTGGCATTGGCAGGTGTTGAATATGATGCCGATGACGAAATAAGCGAGCTTACTTTTGCTGATATCGAACCGGGAATGCGCATAACTCATACAAATGTCGAAATCGATTATAAAACATCTTATGAAGAACTGGAGTTTAACGAGGTCACGGTTAAAGATTCTTCGATGTATAAAGGTCAGAGCAAAGTAGTCGTTGAGGGCGAGAACGGTGAAAAGCTGATAACACGCCGCATAACTTACAAAAACGGTTATCAATTTTCAAGAGAGATAGTTGATCAAGTGATTTTGAAGCAAGCGGTGGATCAGGTTACGAATATCGGCTCAAAGACAAGATATCAAACAAGTTATGCAGGCGAATGGCGCGAATATAAAGAGCCGCCTACAGCAGGCAAGAACGGTTGGGTCGAAATGACCGTGGATTACATAACAGCATATACAGGTGACGGAATAACCGCAAAGGGCACTGTTCCCAAGCTGGGTACTATAGCCGTAACACCTCAGTACATACCGTATTACTCGCAGATATATGTCAAGAATTACGGTTACGGAACCGCACTGGATACAGGCGCGTTCAGAAACCGTTTTGAAAACGGAAAAAGAGTGAACCAGCTCGATTTATTTTTCAATACAGAAAGTGAATGCAGACGTTGGGGAAGAAAGCGAAATGTTACCGTGTTGGTAAAGTTGAACAAATGACGAGCACAAAAGAGCTTTTGAAAAAATACGATATAACACCCAACAAGGCGCTGGGACAGAATTTTTTATCCAATCAGGCAGCATTAAATAAAATAATCGAAGAGGCCTGCATAGACGGAAAGAATGTTCTGGAAATAGGGCCGGGCTTAGGTGCGCTCACTCGGGAGCTTGTTTTGCGTGCAAAAGCCGTAACAGCGGTCGAGATAGACGCAAAAATGGTAAAAGTGCTGAGCGATATCGAGGGCTTAAATCTCATACATCAGGATTTTCTTAAAACCGATGTGTCTGAAGTGTTCGGCGGAGAAAATTTCATAGTTGCGGCAAACCTGCCCTATTATGTAACAACTCCGATATGCATGAAATTGCTTGACGATTCTGACAGGATAGAATCAATGACACTTATGCTTCAAAAAGAAGCGGCACAGCGTTTTTTTGCGCCTGTCGGGTCTAAAAAGTACGGTCCGATGACCATTCTTGCCAATCGCAGTTATAATATAACGAGAGTGCTTGAACTTTCACCGTCGGATTATTTTCCGATGCCCGATGTTGACTCATGGGTCATTCATCTTGAAAAGAAGCAGGGAGTGCAAAGTATGCCACAGTTTTCAAAACTGCTTGACAGAGCGTTCCTTATGCGCAGAAAAACACTCGTAAATAATCTCATGTCGGGCGGCATTTTACGAAGTGAGGCAGAGGAGCTTGTGCAAAGTGCAGGCCTGCCTCTGTCTGTCCGTGCCGAAGCTGTTACGATAGAACAGTTTGAAAAACTGGTGAGATGAATTTGAAAATATAAAATAAAAAAGGATATCCGATACATTGGATATCCTTTTTTGAATTGTTTACTTGATTTTTGATTCCAAATCTTCTATGCGTTTTTTGAGTGCGGCGAGTTCAAGCTCGACAGGGTCGGGAAGATGTATCTGGTCGAGGTCGATGCCCGAGTCATCTTGTTTGTTAACGATGGGAGAGCCGTTTACGGCAGGGCAGGATGAAAGCATATCGCACGAAGAATCGGTGTTTGTGGTGCAGGCAGGAACGCCCGTTTCCGAACGTGGGCAGGCTGCTATTTTTACTACACGGCCTGGCACGCCTACCACTGTGGAGTGGGGCGGTACATCATGAAGTACGACTGCGCCTGCACCGATTTTTGCATATGCGCCTATGTTTATAGGACCGAGAACACGCGCACCGCTCGATATCATAACATTGTTGCCTATTGTGGGGTGGCGCTTGCCCACATCTTTGCCTGTTCCGCCCAAAGTTGCGCCTTGATAAATGGTGACATCGTTGCCAACAACAGTGGTTTCACCTATCACAACTCCCATGCCGTGATCGATGAAAACACGATCGCCTATCTGAGCGCCGGGGTGTATTTCTATGCCGGTGAAAAAACGGCAGCATTGCGATACTATTCTTGCCCACAGCTTAAAACCGTGAGTATGAAGATAGTATGCGAAACGATGGCTTCTTACTGCACGAAAACCTGGATAGCAAAGAATTACTTCCAGTGCATTGCGTGCAGCAGGGTCTCTGTCTAATATGCAGCGAATGTCGCTGCGGTAGCGTTTGAACATATTAATCAACCTATTCATTCATAATGTAGAAGTTCCACGTTTGCAAGCTCAAATATTTTGAGTGCAAATTCATCGGGATACCCCTCACCGTATATTACTCGTTTAATGCCTGAATTGACTATCATTTTTGCACAAATTACACAGGGTTGATGTGTGCAGTAGAGCGTTGCACCCTCAATGCTTATGCCCAATTTGGCAGCCTGTATTATGGCGTTTTGTTCTGCATGTATTGCATAACAAAGCTCATGCTGTGTACCTGAGGGTATGTTTAGTGTGCGGCGCATACATTCTTCACGGTCACGGCAACTTTCTACGCCTGCGGGCGCACCGTTGTAGCCCGTTGTAAGTATTCTTTTGTCACGCACTATCACGGCGCCTATCTGGCGATTGCTCTGATAACAGCTTGACCATGAACCTATCGTCTTTGCAAGCTCCATGAATCGCGTGTCCCACTTTGTCCAACGAGTGTTTTCCATATGTCAACGCTCTCTTTCTTTCAAATTCAA